>CALBTA010000451.1 GCA_937967755.1 uncultured Planctomycetaceae bacterium
GCCGATACACGCCACGGTTAGCTAACATGGCTCACACAGGCGATTTCCAAACCGACTGAGCTAATTTTGATCTACCATAGGCGCGTTGGTATTTTCACTTGTGATCTACTTGGCTGCTGAGTAGATTCGCGAGGATCGCGGGCCATTTCCTCGATGCCCTCTCCTACAACGATGTCGATTTCCCTGTTATTCTATACGGCTGCCGAATCGTCCACCCGTGTGCTTCGATCTTCTTCGAGCTAGAGGTAAGAATTTTAGGAATGGCTATGCTGCTTGCTCAACGCCCGATTCAGTTGGTCGAAGCCGAACGCGATATGATGCGGCGGGCTTGCCAGTTCAATGCCTCGGTGATGGATTTCATTCGCCCGAAAATTCAGCCCGGCGTGACGACGGGCGAGATTGATGACTGGGTTGACGAGTACACGCGCGATCACGGACACGTACCGACACAGTTCAACTACAAAGTTGGCGAGGAAGTTTACAAGAAAAACACTTGCATCAGCGTCAATGAGGTGATCTGCCACGGCATCCCGGGCGACTATGTCCTGCAGGAAGGGGATATCGCAAACATCGACTTGACCACCACGGTCGATGGCTGGATTGGGGATCAGAGCGAGACGTTCATGCTCGGCGAAGTTTCCGACCAGGCCCGGGGTGTGGTGCAATGTGCGTTCGATTCGATGTGGGCAGCGATCGACGCCATCACACCTGGCTGCCGAATTGCGACCATCGGTAAAGCGATTGTGAAATTGGCCCGCAGCCGAGGCTACAGCGTAGTGCGCGATTTCGTCGGCCACGGCGTCGGGCGGAAGTTCCATCAGGAGCCTTCGATTCCCCATTACCCCACGCCAGAAACTTATCGCCAGCGGCTACTGCCTGGCATGACGTTCACCATCGAACCGATGATCAACACCGGCACGCGGCACGGCGACGTCGACAAGCGCGACGTCGGTACCGTCCGTACGCAAGACGGAGGCCTGTCGGCCCAGTTCGAACACACGATTCTAATGACCGAGGAAGGCCCGGAAGCGATGACGCAAACCACAGACGGTCCGCGAAGAGGGCACCAGTTCTAAGTGATTGGGGCTGGGTGCGTCGAGCAGGCGTGATAGCTTGCTACCCAGCCTTAACAGCATCGACCATTCCGAACATTGGCATGTAAATGGCCAGCAGGATGCCACAGACGGCCAAAGCCATGCCGATGGTTAAGATCGGTTCGATCGCTCCGACGAACAGGTCGGCGCGGCGTTCGATGTCTTTGCGAAGGTGTTCCCGTACATAGCGCGTGCTCTTGGCCAGGTTGCCAGTCTGTTCGCCGACGATGACGAGCTGACTGACGATGGGCGGAAACAGTTCGTCGTCCTTTTCCAACTGGCGGCTCAGACGCTCGCCGCGCATCACCGCCGCGCGCAGGCCGTCGATCGAATTTCGCACAGCGTGGTTGCCCACCGACCCAACCGAAACGCTCAGCGCGTCGACGACTTTAAAGCCGGATTCCATCATCGTTCCCAACACTTCCATGAATTGCAAAACGGCAATGTCGCGGCACCACGGACCAATACCGGGCAATTTCAAAAACATCGTATCGACCCACAGGGCGAATGCATCGATCTTCCGCAGCCGGAAGTACCCAAAGACGAGGGCGACCAGCCCTAATACAACCAGCCACCCGTAGTTCAGTGCAAACGACCCGGTGCCGATGAGAATTTTCGTCGCGGTCGGCAGCGGGATGTTGGCTTTGGTGTAAGTTTCCTCGAACGTTGGCACGATGTACAGCAGCATGAAGGCAACTACCGCCGAGCCGGCCACCATGACGATGATCGGGTAGCTCAGCCGTTTCAAGATCTTCCGCCGCATTTCGTTTCCCTCTTCCATCCCTTCGACGATCCGCCTTAACGCCTCGGCGATTTTTCCGCTCCGCTCGCCGACGCGAATTTGGTTGACAACCAGATCGTTAAATGTATTGGGGTAATGCGAGACCGCGCTACTGAACGACTCACCCGCTTCCAAGCTGCGGTGCATGTGATCGAGGACGAACTTGTAGTTCTTCAATGACTTCTCGCGCGCCAACGTGTGAATCGCCCGCGGAAGCGAGACACCGTTTTCCATCAGCGTCGCCAGGTTCGACAAGATGAACGTCAGGTCGCGGCGCTTGATCTTGGTCTTCTCAGGCTTCTGGCTGACGCCGCCAATTTTTATGTTGTGAAGCTGGCTCAGCGCGCTGAGCACCGGGTTGGGAGCAGGTTTTGCGTTGGCGGCCATGTCGAAGTCCTAACTCGATGTCTTAAAGTAAACTTCTTCGATAGTGGTGCGGCCGGCGATTGCTTGTTCGTAACCGGCTTGAGAAAGCTCGACCATGCCGTCGCCAATGGCGATTTCTTTCAACTTCGAGATGGGTAAACCGTTCTCCACGGCGTCGGCCATGTTGGGTGTGATCTCCATGATCTCGAAGATTGGCAGCCGACCGAGGTAGCCCGTCCCGAGGCACTTCTTGCAGCCTCGCCCATGAAAAAACGTGGCGGTTTCGACGGATTCGCGCCCTTGCGAAAGCGATTCGACCATCGCCGGGTTCGGCTCTGCTGGTTCTTTGCAATTAGGACAGATCGCCCGCAGCAACCGCTGTGCGACCGCTCCTAACAACGCGCCGCCGATTTTGAAGTTATCGATGCCCAAGTCGTTCAGACGCACGACTGACGAAACCGCATCGTTGGTGTGCAGCGTGCTGATCAGCAAGTGCCCTGTCAAAGCGGCCTGCACGCTGGTGGTCGCCGTTTCGTGATCGCGGATTTCCCCAACCATGATGACATCCGGGTCTTGCCGCATGATGTACTTCAACGCGTTGGCAAACCCAAGGCCGAATTCGTTGTCGCTGTAGACCTGGTTCACGCCCATCAGGCGGTACTCTACCGGGTCTTCGACCGTGACGATGTTCCGCTGCACCTTGTTTAACGCGGTGAGCAGAGCATACATCGTGGTACTTTTTCCTGATCCCGTGGGCCCGGTTACCACAATCATGCCGTGCGGCTTATCGATTAACCTTCGCAAGCGTTTTTGATCGCGCTCGGTCAGCCCGATCTTATCGAGCTCGAAGATCTTATTGCCTTCATCCAACAGCCGCATCACGACCTTTTCGCCGCCGACGGTCGGGATGGTACTAACGCGGAAGTTCACACGGCCGTCTTCATGGTCGACGCTGATCTTCCCGTCTTGCGGGCGGCGGTTCTCGGTGGTGTCCATGTCGGCCATCACTTTGATGCGGGCGACGACCGATTCTTCAATATGGTTGGGGATGGTCATCACTTGCTGCAGCGTTCCGTCAACGCGATAGCGTACGCGCATCTCCGGATTGTACGGTTCCAAGTGGATGTCGCTGCAATTCGCGTTGATGGCTCCGGTGAGGATTGCTTGAACCAGACGCACCACAGGTGCAGACTGCTCGTCATCTTCTTCAGCGACCTCGGCGACCTCGACCTGCTGGCGGGCCTTGGCTTCGTGAAGCTCGGCCAGCTTCATGTCGACGATCGTCTGCCGGGCGACGATCCGATCATCAAAGCCCACATCCAGCGCCCCGCGAACATCGGCGTCGAGCGCGACGATCGGGTCGACATGGTAGCCGGTGATCATTTCGGCTTCAGATATCGTCTCGATGTCGTCCGGCGCGGTCATCGCCAGTTGCAAACGGCCGCGGGCGACTTCAATCGGCACTGCCTGCCGGTCCCTCGCGAAATTCTCGGGAAGCAAGCGAACGATTTGGGGGTTGATCGTCTCCGGAACGACGTGGCGAAAAGGAACTTCGAACTGCTGCGCCAATGCAGACCCGAGTTGTTCGAGCGTGATCAGGCCCCGGCGCATCAGAATCGCCCCGAGCATGCCGCGCTCTGAACCTTGGTTGTTCAGCGCACTTTGCAACTGTTCTTCGGTGATCTGCCCGCGCTGAACCAGGATGTCGCCGAGTCTGCCTGCCATAGTTTTTCTTCTGTTGCGCTTCCACAATTCTCAAACGTGGCGGATGCCTGCCGCCTACGTCGCCACGGCTTGCCCCAACAGCGCCGCAATTTTTTCCTGCAACACGGCCGGGTCGTACGGCGTTACCAAATAATCATCCGCCCCAGCAGCATGCGCCCGGGTGACCACGTCCAAGTCCGATTCGATCGAGAACGCCATGATCGGAATGCCCGCGGTCGCCTCGTCCATCTTCAGACGGTTGATTAGTTCCACCCCATCCATACCGGGCAGATACAAATCGAGCACGATCAAATCGGGCGGCGACTGGTGGATTGCATCGAGCGCAGCCTCGGCATTTCGCCGGATATCCACGCGGTACCCCAACAGCTCCAAGCGGAACGACGTGAGATCAGCGAGGATTTCATCTTCCTCGACCAGCATGATGTTTGGGGTTTCCAGGCTCATTGCACCAGCGACCTAAGCGCACGGTTTCCACGGAATCGGGTGACTGCGCAAACGTAGCTTCGTGTCGCGATTTGGCAACGTGTTGAGTTGGAGCGACAGGCAACACAGCAGCGTGGCGGCGGCAGACGTGCTGGTCGCATGCGTTGTAGCGATTAGGACGTCTCGCAAACGCTGACCACGGTGCATTCCGCGCCGCCGTCGCCCATACCTTTGTTACAACGTGCCCTTCGTACTCGGTACGCCGGTGGTGCGTGGGTCTTGCTCGATTGCCATTCGCAGGCTGCGGGCGGCGCTTTTGAAGATGGCTTCGCTGATGTGGTGGCTGTTGCGGCCGTGGTGTAGGACGATGTGCAAGTTGCACAGCGCATTGGCCGCGGTTGCTTGCCAGAAGTCTTCAACCAACTCGCTATCGAAGTCGCCAATCTTCGGGCTGGGGAAATCGGCGTCGAAAACCAGGAAGTAACGCCCTGAAAGATCGATGGCGGTCGTCAGCAGCGTTTCTTCCATCGGTAATGTGAAATGCCCGTACCGGCGAATACCCGCCTTATCGCCCAGGGCTTCGCGAATCGCTTGACCAAAGCAGATGCCTACATCTTCCACGGTGTGATGCTGATCGACGTGCAGATCGCCATCGGCCTTCACTTCCAAGTCAACGACTGCATGCCGGGCGAGCAGTTCCAACATGTGATCGAAAAACCCGATACCGGTTTCGATGCTCGAAGCCCCCGTGCCGTCGAGGTTGAGCGATAGAGTGATGTCGGTTTCGTTCGTTTTGCGTTGGATGTCAGCGGTGCGTGGCATGGCTGGCTCTCGTCTGTCGCGCCCTTGTCGGACGAAGTTGTACTTCGTCCAGGACCCAGTGGAACTGCGTCCTGCGGAGTTGAATACGGTGGCTAGAAGCCCCTGCTACTATCAGACAATCGTCTTCATCACGGAAACTAACGCATCGATTTGCTCGTCGGTGCCGACGCTTATCCGCAACCCGTCGCCCCAATCGTCATAATTCATATAGCGAATCAGAATTTGCCGTTCTTTCAGCTGCGTGTAAATGCTGTATAAGTCCTTGCCATCACCGGTACACCAAACGAAATTGGCTTGCGAATCGGGCACGGTAAATCCCAATTCCTGCATCGCGGCCGTCAATCGACCTCGCGTGGAAATGATCTTCTCTCGGTTCTCGACGAGCCATGGTTGATCGTCCATCGCCGCGGTCGCGCCGGCGATGGAAAGGGCGTCGCAATTGTAGGAGTCCTTTACCTTGCGCAGTTGCTCAATCATTTGCGGCTGGGCAACAATAAATCCGAAACGCAACCCGGCGAGGCCGTACGATTTACTCAACGTCCGCGAGACCATGATCTTCTCGTTCTGGGCGACCAGGTCGACGCAGTTCGATTCGGCGAAGTCGACGTAGGCTTCGTCGACCAGCAGCGGGCAGGGCAATTGGTCGGCGAGTTGCAGAATCCGCTCCCGCGAAATCATCGTGCCGGATGGGCTGTTGGGGTTCGGCAGGAAGGCCAGTTGCAAATTGGCCGACGCGACGCCGAAGTCGTCCGCCAGCGACCAATCGAGTTGGAAGTTAATCTCTTCGCTCTCGGCCCCCTGAATCTCGGCGAGCGTCTTGTACAAGATGTAGCTGGGGTAGGGCAGCCGCAGCCATTGCCCGTCGCCGACGAACGTGCGGGTGCAAATCGTCAGAATGTCGTCGCTGCCGTTGCCGCATAAAATCCAATCGGGATCGACCCCCAACACTTCGCCGGCCCGCAGGCGAAACGAAGTGGCCATCGCGTCGGGGTACTTCATCAATTGCGAACTGGCGGCATCACGAATCGCCGCCACCGCCTTGGCCGAAGGCGGGTACGGGTTCTCATTGGTATTCAGCTTGATGAACTTCCCACCCGCCGGCTGCTCGCCCGGCGTGTAGCCGTCCATCGCTTCAATTTCAGGTCGGAAGTAGGACACGGGTGTTGGTTTTCAGTGTTCGGTTTTCGGTTTTCAGTCATAGCCGGGGGCCAACGGCCCGCGCCGTGCGTCAATTCCCTTTCAATCGCACATCAACACTTCTTCGATGCGCGGTCAGCCCTTCCTTCTCCGCCAGAATCTGCACATCTCTTGCGTCATGTTGAATTGCTTCCTCGGTGTAGGAAATCACACTGCCCGATCGCAGAAAATCATTGGCGTTCAATCCGCTGGCCCAGCGCGCTGTGCCGCTCGTCGGCAGCACGTGCGATGGCCCGGCGACGTAGTCGCCCAATGCCACGGGCGTGTAGTGTCCAACGAACGTGGCGCCGGCGTTGCGAATTTTTTCCGCCAGCGCGGCAGCGTTTTCGGTGGAGATATGCAAATGCTCAGGTGCGATGGCATCGGAAATGTCACAAGCTTCGTCGGCATCGCGAACCTGAATGATCGCGCCGAACGATTCCAGGCTTTGATAGGTCAAATCGCCACGGGAAAGATCTTTCACCTGCTTACCCAACTCGTCATAGGTCGCCGTCAGAACGTTGTCATCCCATCCGATTAAAATGCTCGCTCCCGGCGCATGTTCCGCTTGGGCCAGCATGTCGGCGGCCACGAAATTCGGGCGGGCAGTTTCGTCTGCAATGACGACGACTTCGCTGGGGCCGGCGATGGAATCGATGTCGACTTCACCGTAAACGTGACGCTTCGCCAGCGCGACGAACAGGTTGCCGGGGCCGACGATCTTATCGACCTGCGCGACGCCCTCGATGCCGTACGCCAATGCGGCGATCCCTTGCGCGCCGCCCATCCGGTAAACTTCCGTGATGCCCAATTCATGGCAGGTGGCCAGCAAGTCAGGATTGTTCGCGCCGAATTTCGTCGGCGGCGCGACGACCGCCAGTTCCGCAACCCCAGCCGCCTGCGCCGGCACCGCGTTCATGATCACCGTCGACGGGTACGCGGCCGCCCCGCCGGGAACGCACAGGCCCGCCCGCCGCAACGGCACGTACCTTTGCCGCAAGCGAACGCCGTGTGGGCGAGTGATTTCGACATCGTGGTGCAAAATAGCCGACTGGAACTCGAGGACGTTTTCGCGGATGCGGCGAACGGCTGCGAGAAACTCGGAATCGGCCGAGGCGTGAGCGTCGGCAAGTTCTTCAGAGGTAACGCGAAGGTTCGCTGCGTTGATTTCCGCGTTGTCCAGCTTCGCGGTGTACTGGAACACAGCGCTCGCCCCGGCGGACTGTACGTCCCCGCAAATTCGCTCGACCACCTGCTGCGGCGAAAGCGGTTCGCCGAATACATCGATCGTCCGCTGGCGGCCCGCTTCGCTGACGATGTCGCCCCGGGGGCTAAGTTTTTCGCGCAACGAAGCCAACGCCGAACTCACGTCGTCGCTAGTCGTGTTGATGCGTTGGATGTTGATCGTCATTCGTTAATCTTCCATGGTAGCAGGCACACTCCGTGTGCCGTCTGCAGCGAGCAGGTGGGCATCCGCACTTCGGCGGTCGGCACACGGAGTGTGCCTGCTACTATAGATTTCCTTGTTTGGCATCGGCCAGTCCCCTCTAGCGGACACCTCCCTGGCGGCCGTAAATATCAACGAGAAACGCCACCGACTCACCCTGGCCGATGTTCTCAATCCGATGCGGGACGTCAGCCGGGTAGTGGGCGGAGTCGCCTTC
>CALBTA010000452.1 GCA_937967755.1 uncultured Planctomycetaceae bacterium
GCCAAGCCGCTGGAAGGCCCGCGGTCGTTTGATGTCGGCCGCAACGCGTTCAAGGTTTCTAGTTGCATCGCCTGCCACAAGCTCGGCGGAGAGGGTCAGCAGATCGGCCCGGAACTGACGAAGCTGGACGACGAGAAACGCAACGCGGAGCACATCTTGCGTTCGCTCATTACCCCTTCGGAAAAGATCGATGAGAAGTATCAGCAGCACCAGTTCATCATCGATGGCCGGCCGATTACCGGGATGATCGTCAAGGAAACCGACGCCGACATCACCGTGGTCGACAACCCGCTGGCGACCAACCGCAAACCGATGGTGATCGCCAAAGCGGCGATTGAAGAGCGGATTCCGTCGAAGCTATCGATCATGCCCACTGGCCTGCTCGGCAAGCTGACCCGCGAGGAAATCCTCGACCTGATCGCCTACATTCACGCCGGCGGAGACAAACGGCACAAGCTATTCGGCGAGCATGAACACGGGCATCACGATCACTGAGGAATCTCGTACAATGGCTGGGGCTATCCGTCGCCGCGGGGTGCGGCGGGCTGCCATCACTTTGGAACCGCGCCGCGATGTCCACGCCTGAATCGATGCTGCCTGCCGAAGCCCGCTTGGGCTCGCCGTTCGCCGAAGCGCCCCCATCGCGCTGGGATGCGATCGATGCGAAGCTGTCGTGGCTGAGCGAGTACATCAACCCCATTCTGGTGAAGGAAACCCGGCAGGCATTGAAGAGCCGGCAATTCGTGATCACCTTCTCGCTGCTGCTAATCGCGGGGTGGGGCTGGTCGCTGTTGGTGGTCGCGAACTCTATGCCCGGCATTTACTACGCCCCGCGCGGAGCCTTCATGCTGGCGGGTTACTTTTGCGTCCTCTGTTTCCCGCTGCTGGTCATCGTGCCGTTTTCGGCGTACCGGTCGCTGTCGGGTGAGTGTGAAGACGGCACGTTCGAACTGGTTTCGATCACTTCGCTCAGCCCGCGGCAAATCGTCGGCGGCAAGTTGGGCAGTGCGATCGTGCAGATGTTGATGTATCTTTCGGCACTGGCCCCGGCGATGGCGTTTACTTACATGCTGCGCGGGATCGATATCGTGCTGATCTTGCTTTGCGTGCTGTACTTGTTTTTGATTTCGGTGGCGCTTTCGATTATCGGTTTGCTGTTCGCCACGATCTCGAATAGCCGCACCTGGCTGACGGTCATCGGGCTGAAATTTATTTTGGAACTCATCGCGATTTTCTTCCTGATCATCTCTGGCGGGTTGGCGGCAATTCAAGCGGGCGCGATGCCCTACGACGAGCCCCATTTTTGGGCGGCGCAATTGTTCATCGTCACGATCGTCGCCAGTTACGCCGCGCTGTTTTACCTATCGGCGATGGCCCGCCTGACATTCGTCAGCGACAATCGCTCAACCAAAATCCGCGTTTGTTTGTTTGTGATTCAAGTGCTGGCCATCAGTTGGGCAACGTGGTACTGGCTGATGGAAAACCAGTACGAAATTCTCATCGCGTTTCTGGTTTGGGCGGGTTTCCACTGGTGGCTGATGGGCGGGCTGATGATTGGCGAGTCAGGTGAAATCAGCCCTCGCATTCGCCGCGATTTGCCGGAGACATTCATCGGCCGGGCCTTTTCGATTTGGCTGTACCCTGGACCGGGTACGGGGTACGTCTTCACCGCGACTTGTTACGGGGCGATGGTCGCGATGGTTTGCGCCGCGGCGTTCGGCGCATCGTTCACCACGTCGCTGACGGACACCGCCTCCGCAGTCAGCGGGTCGCCGGTTTGGAAAGTCGTGTTCATCGTCGGCGTCGTGTTGCTCTGTGCCCTCGGCGGGCTGCTGGTTTACCGCTGGCGAAACCAGCCCACCGCCATCGCGCTGATCGCTTCTCTGGCCTTCGCCCTGACGGCCGGCATCAGCCTGTTGTTCCTGCTGGCAATGCTCGTGCCGCCTTCGTCAGATCTCGATCACGAAGTTGTTTCCGTGGCGATCTTCATCTACTGCTATTTGCTGATCTACCTCGGTATCACCCGGCTGGCGATGATGCTGATGGAGCGCTTCGTCCAAGGGGGGATTTTTCTATCAGCGCTGTTGTCGATTCTGTTTGTCGCGTGCGGTGCGATGCTTCATCTATTAGTGACCGGTTTTTCCAATAGCTGGGAAATGCTTCGAAACTATGATCTGACTGTGTTTCAAGTTACTAATCCCTTTTGGACAGTGGCCGCAATCGAATCCAACGATCTAACCATTGTCAACGTTTTGGGCGCATCGCTTTCGGTGGAGGGAACGATTCTCGTCATCACCGCCGCGGGTATGTTGTTGCTAAACCTGGCGTTGGCTGCCCGAGAAGTCGACCGCGCCCGCGAAGCAGTTCCCGACCGCGTGCTGGAAGAAGAGCGAGCGCTGCACCCCGAAAAGATAGAAACCGCCAAACCAAGCAGCCCGTGGGATGAGTAGCTATCTTGGAGTGCGGCGACTCGTCTCCGCCTTACGTTTCAAAACACGTTGCTACTGAATCGGTATCCGCATGCCTTCTACCTACCAATCATTGATTTGTGTTTCGTTGGCTATCGCAATCGGCGGGGGGTCGCATGCCGCTGACCGTGGTGACCCGATGCAGTACGGCCCCGTGCTTTGCCACAGCGTGACGTTCGTGAAACCGCCGAACAACAACGCTCCCACGTGGGAAGGCGCGGTGACGCGGGCGGTCAACATCGCTCTGCCGAACGATCACACCGCTTGCTATGACGCCGATCAACTTTCGCTGGCCAGCTTCTGGCAAGGGGCATTCCTTGACACATCGAGGACCCACCTGACTAGTTACAAAGGAAACATCTGTCCACGTCCAGGGGCCTCGCCGATCTACCTGGCCCTCGGCCGCCCCGGCTGGGCCAGCCCTAGCGGTGCACTCGAGGCGAGTGCGATGCGCTTTGACGGATACCACCTTCATGGTGACCGCGTGCTGCTAAATTACACAGTCGCCGGGAGGGCGGTGGCAGAATTGCCAGGTGCCGGAGAGGGCTTTCTTACCCGTGAGTTCGATGTGGCCGCCGGCGAGGATGTAGTTTCGCTACTGGTCGCCAGCTTCGCTGGTAAGGCAAAAATCAACCGCTCGCAGGCGACAATCACCGCAGATGGTAGGTGCTTTATTTGTGTGCTATCGAGCGATGGCGGTGCCCTTTCGTTTCGGTTAGGCGGGGGTGACCTGTACGTTGACGTTCCAGCCAGCCGGTCGAACCTACGGTTCAAAATCACACAAGCGGTTTGCGATGCGGATGAGCTGGCGGCTCAGGTCGAGAGTATGGCTGGGCCATTCAAACCGGCAGACTTCGCGGCGCTGACCAAGGGCGGACGGCGAAGGTGGAAAGAAACATTTATCACCGCCGGCGTTCTAGGCGACCAGCCCCGGGCCTATGCGCTGGACGATCTGCCCGTTCCCGAGCGTCCTTACGGTGCTTGGATGCGGTTGTCGGCGATTGACTTTTTCGAGGACGGCAGGGCCGCCGTTGCGACTATGTCAGGCGACGTCTGGATCGCCTCTTGGCCAGCCGGCAGCATCGAAAAAGTCACATGGCAGCGCTACGCGACCGGGCTGTACGAACCACTCGGCCTGAAAGTTGTTGACGGCACGGTCTACGTCCGCGGGCGCGACCGCATTACCCGGCTGTACGATTTGAACGGCGACGGCGAGGCTGATCGTTATGAAAACTTTCACTCTCACGGCCCGATCGGCCCAGGCTACCATGCGTTCATTTTCGATCTTCGGCGGGCCCCACAATTGGGTGACCATCGCGGACAACCCTGACGGAAAGTTTCCATCGGGCGGATGCATCGTGCGCACCGGGCAAAGCTACGGCGAAGGGGGGCCGCGCACCGTTCCGTTTCTGTACTTGCTGCCGCCGAAAGTGGATACCTCAAGCGGCTCGCAGTGTTGGGCAGACCCGAAGCGCTTCGGGCCGTTGAGCGGCGCGCTCATTCATACTTCCTACAGCACCAGCAGCATCAGCTATGTACTGCCTCACAACAGCAGCCCGCACCCCAGTGGTTACGCGGTGCATCTGCCCTTTGGCTTCAAGTCAGGGCCAATGCGGCTGCGCGTCAACCCGCGAGACGGCCAAATGTACATCATCGGCCAACGCGGGTGGGACAGTAACGCGGCGGCCGATGGCTGTCTGCAACGCGTCCGCTACACAGGCCGAGACGCGTACGTGGTCACCGCGGCCAAGGCGACCAAAGCGGGGATTGAACTGCGCTTCTCATGCCCGCTGGACCCGAAGGCCGCCGACTACGACAACTTCTTTGCCGCCCGCGTCGGCGGCAAGACGGAAGAGGAGGTCGATATAGACGATGTGGAGTTGATTGACCAGCAAACCGTGTTAGTGAAATTCGACTTCGACGATATCGACCCCGCTCAGATCGTCGACCGCGAAGCAACGAAGCGGGCCGCGAAGAACGGCGACGACCGCACGCACTACCGTGTCATTCCGCCGCTGGCCATCACGTTCAGCATGAAATCAAAAGACGGCGCGCCGGTGAAAGACACGGTTTATTGCACAGTGAATGGGTTTTAGTGTGCGAACAAAGCCTTCTCACTGGTGAGACAGGATGGGCTAATTCGAAATTGTTTCCATCTGAGCCGCCGCTTCGTGAGCCTTTCCACGTAGCTGCGTCATTGTGCCATTGCAAGTCATATCGATGCGTCCGCCAACTGCCAAACCGGAATCGGCGTAGCGAACCACCATCCCGACTGCGTGGTCAACCGCCGATTCATCCAGTTGCCCAATGACCAACACAGTGGGCCCCGGGAACCCGTTGGGAACGAGCATCGCGCTGCTGCGGGCTGCGGGCATCTGATGCATGTACTGCATGGTTGTGTTGTCTTGGGCGTGGCGGCCCACGACGATTTTTGTCCCGGCACTAATTCGAAAGTGGCGTCCAATTTTTAGCAATTCGAAATCCCATCCGCCGGCATCATCATCGAGTTGAATCAGGTCGAAAACTTTCTTCGAGAACCGCTGCTCGGTCAGCGCGCACCCGGTGGAAGGGCTGGGAATTTCCTCGATGCCAAATCGCCGGGCGATGTCGATCAGCCCTTTCCGGCTCCGCCCGCAAATGTCGTACAGTTTTTCGCGGTCGACCCAACCCTCGCGCTCAGGCAGCGTGGGCGGCAGCCTTTTCGCCGAGAGGGGACGTAGCAGCAGATCCTCGCAACCACCGTGGTAGGCGATGATATCCAGATCCCGGCGCTTCTGGCTCATCGGGCGTTGGCCGACGACTTCGCCGCTGGCCAGGAAGTCGGCCCCGGTTTGTTCCACGTATTGCTGCGCGCGGTCGAACATGTAAATTCGGCAATCTACGCACGGGTTCGCCCCTTTGCCGTAGCCCCACCTCGGCTTGCGTACCAGTTGTAGGTAGTCGTCGTCGGTGCCCACAATCGTCAGCTTCACGCCCAACTTGTGCGCCGCCTGGCCCGCTTGATCTTGGCAGCAAGTGAAGGCTGTCTTGAAGTTGAACGCTTCGACGTCGATGCCCTGCTCTTGCAAAATGCGCACGGCGAGCATGCTATCCAACCCTCCGGAAAACAGCACTACGCAGCGGCGATTCATCGGCAACTCCGTTCGCAATGTTCAGCCTTCGGCATCGGCCGAGAAAGGTGCTCGTTCTCCGCGGAGCACGGCCAGCGCGTTGGCCGCCGCGCGCTGTTCCGCTTCGCGTTTGTTGCATCCCCAGGCCGCCGGGTAACGAACGCCGCCGACATGCGCCGATACCTGAAACGATTTGCTGTGGTCGGGACCCTTTTCATCCAGCAAGATGTACGTCGGTGTGCTGTTAAACTCGCGCTGGGCATGCTGTTGCAGTTGCGATTTGTAATTCGCCCCAGTCTCTCCGCGAGCGGCTTTGTCCACTTCGTCGCTCATGTGGCGAAGGATGAAATCTTTGGCCGCCGGCAGGCCGCCATCAAGGTGAATCGCCGCAACGAGTGACTCAAATACATCAGCGAGCAGCGACGGCGGAACGTTATCGCTGGCGGCCATCCCCTTGCCGAGGATCAGAAAGTCCAGCATACCCAACATCCGGCTAACCCGGGCGCAAGTCTTGCGGCTAACGACGACCGATTTGATCTTGGTCAAGTCGCCTTCGAGTAGATCGGGGAACCGTTCGAACAACAACTCGCAAACGATGTAACCCAAAATGGCGTCGCCGTAAAATTCCAGACGCTCGTTTGACGCCAGCCGGTGGTCGGCCCCCGAAGCGTGGGTCAACGCGGCCCGCAACATCGCGATGTCGTTGAATTGGTATCCGATGCGCGCTTGGCAATCGATCAGATACGTATCGATCGGCGCATCGGAGGGCGGCGGCAGATTTGCCGGAGCGGGGTCGCTCATGAGATAGACACCTTGCACAGGGCTCGATTCTGTGAAGGCGTCAGGTAAACCTGGAGGCCGTCGCGGTGAAAGCGCTGGGCTTTCAAACCGTAGGGCGGCCGCGAGGTTTGCCCGACGCGATTGTTCGCTCTCGCATGGAATGCATTCAATGCGAATGCCACCAATGGGGTGGTTTGATTAAGTCTATTTGCCCGGCACCGGTGTGTCAATCTGAATGACACCGCAAAGACGCTGTGCAACTTGGGCTGCCCGCACCTTCAGCTTTGCGCAACTACTGCACTTGTAACCACTTACCTCACACGTCCCGCGCTTACGCCAAGGTTGAGCTTGAAAGAACCGCATGTCACAATTGCAAGCCGGTTTGAGTTCTCCTTTCTTAGCCACAGGGATTCGCGATGCGCATCTGGATGCTGGCAGGGCTGTTGCCGCTGGTTGCTGGGGGTTGGTTGGAAGCGGCCGATTGGCCGACGTTTGGGCGGGATGCCCGGCGAAGCCAGACGAGCGCAGTAACGTTGGACTTCGCGAAACTGGCACCCGCTTGGAACTGGGCTTCGGTGCAACCTCCTTTGCCAGCTTGGGGGCAACCGGCCAAGGGAGATGCGTTTGCCAACTTGCGGGATACCGGTTCGATGCGGAACTACGACGTGGTGTTTCATCCGATCGTTGTTGGGGATGCGATGTACTTCGGGTCGAGCGTTGATGATTCGCTGCGCTGCCTGGATACGAACACGGGTAAGCTGCGCTGGTTGTTCACCGCCGGCGGGCCAATT
>CALBTA010000453.1 GCA_937967755.1 uncultured Planctomycetaceae bacterium
GTTGCACATCGTAGCCCAGGGTCCGACGCGCAGCGGCGCACCCTGGGTTGGTGATACCGTCGCGATCTTTACGCTGAAAGCGTTATACAATCCACTTTGTAAAACCCTTTCAGGGTATGTTTTCTCCCGAACAGTACCCAGCGTGGCGCGACTTCGTCGCTTACGCTGGGCTATGATGTTTAACGCCTTCGGCGTATCCGCGGCGGCTTTGCCGCCAACACAAACCGATCTCAGTTCCGCTGGGAAAATGCTTCACAGCGTTGCCCAACGGGGCTTGGGTTTCGTTTCTTGCCTCACTCTAATGAATGCCGCCGCTACCGCGGCTGAAAACCTGTGCGTCACTCTACGACAAATTCAACGTACTGGTGCTATCGCTGAATCGTTCGGCCGGAACGCCTAAGGCTTGCAGCGATGTGAGATGCAGACTGGTCATCGGCTGCATCTTTTTGAAGTGAACGTACTGGCCGTGATGTGGCAACCGGCCGCCGGCAATGATCGCCGGGGCGTTGTTGCCAGTGTGTTTCGCGGCGTCGCCGAGCGCGCCTGCCCACACGAATAAGGTCTCATCCAACAGGCTGTTGCCGTCGGGCATCTTGATGTTCTTGAAGTTGGTCAGCATGTGGGCGATGGATTCCACTGTGTTGGTGGCATAATCAACCAGGCCGTTGATCGCACTCTCGCGATTCCCATGATGCGTATTGCCATGATTTCGGCCCCCTTCCCACAGGTAAGCCACCCGGGTGAGGTCGAACTGGAACGCCAGCTCAATGAACTTCATCTGCGAACGCAGGTAGGCGAAATATTCCTCGCCGCCGTAATAGTCGCTCTTGTCGTTGAGGAATTCATCCTTCGACATCCCGGGGTCGATCGCCGGGGCGTGGAGGAACTCAAGGTCTCGCTTCACCACCTTTTCGGTTTCGCGAATCGAGTTAAAGTACTCGTCCAACCGCTGGCGGTCGTTGGCAGAGACCTTCTTCGACAGGTCACGAGATTCCGCCAGGCAAAGGTCAAGCACACTCTGCTGGTGCGAAAGTTGCCTGGTGCGGGTTGGCACATCGCCTTTGGTAAAGAGGAAGTCGAAGATTTCCTCCGCGTCGTACATCATCTAAACCTTGATCTTGCCGCGGAATGAACCGCCGGTCGATTGCGTCTTGGTCGACAACAACAACGATTCAATCGGCACGTGTTGAGACAGGTGCCGGGCCGCCACCTGATCGACCGAATCGCCAAAAAACGGTGACTGGGGCGAGCCTGTGGAAACGAACTGTTGCCGAGCGTGGCCGCTAAGGTGCTGAAGATTGCCGACGAGTGTGATGTCTTCTCGTAACGGATCAAAAGCTTTGATCACCGGGTTGCTGGGAAAAACTTTACCGCTTTCGCTCGGGTAATAACGCGGCGTATGAAACCCATACCCGTCGGTCATCAAGAAGAACCGTTTGATCTTGCCGCTATCGGCAAGATCTTTCGCCCCGCCGAGGCTTTCCAAGGCAGGCAAGGTAAGCGAAAGGCCGGCGGCTTGCAGAAAATATCGTCTTCGCATGCGATTACTTTTCGTCTTGTCGGTGTTTCGTATGGTTTGAAGAAGGTAAGCCTACGCTGTTGTTGCCGCCGGAGCACCCTGTTGCTTGGCGTTCATTCCCGCTACACCAACAGATCATGCAGCGGCGCACTTTGGTCGATGTGCGGAGCATCAGCTTTCAGTTTCGCATCGGGGTAACCAAATTCCTTCCGCGGCTTGCCGATGGCGTGCAGCAACGTGAGGTAGAAGTTTCGCAGCGTGAAGTGGCCACGCTCGCCGAAGCTGGGGTATTGTAGGTAGCGCCCCTGATTGCGAACGATGTTCCTTCCGCCAACCAGCAGCATGGGCATCTGTACGGACGAACCATGATGGGCGTTGCCGTTGTTGGTCATGTAGATGATCAACGTGTTGTCGAGCATGCTGCCGTCTCCTTCGGGAATGTCCTTGAGCCTGGCGGCCAGCCGAGCGACTGCTTGCAAGTGGGCCTTAACAACCAACCGCCGGCCTTTGACCCACTCCACACCTTGATCGGACGTTTGCCCATGGCCGATGCCGTGGACCCCGCCTAGGCCGAGTTCGGGATACTGGGTTGCCAGGTTGTCGATGTGATACGTGGCAACGTTGGTGAGACCAGTGATCAGGCTGGCTGCGATGGTATCCATATGGGCGGTGATGCGGTCGGTCGCCGTGTCCCCTTGGTACACCGGCCCTTTCTCTGGTGCCCACTTCTTCAAGGTAGCCTCCATCGCAGCGACCTTGTCGCGGCGCGCTCGAACCGATTCCAACGTATGCGTGTAGACGTCTAACATGTCTTTGTCGCTGCCGCTGAGATTTCGCGAAAAATCGCGCACATCGCGGGCGACGAAGTCCATGATGTTGGATGTCTCAGCGAAGTTTTGCTTCGCATCGTTGGACGCGACCGAACCAAACAAGCTGTCCAGGCACTTCGACGGATTGAGATACAGCGGCAACGGCAACCCTCTGGCCAACGCCGAACCACTATGCCCCAGGCCCGAATGGCCATTGATGATTTCGTGCTTCATGTGGAAGCGATGCCCACAGGTCGAAAATCCGAGCGTGCCGTACACACTGGGCAGATGCTGGCCCAGCAGGCAGTCGATGCTGATACTCTTGGGTTCTCCGCCATTGGCACCGGTGAGGTTCAGGCAGCTATACCCCCCGCCATGGCCCGAGAGCACAACCCGCCCCGACAAATCTTGAATCATCGTGAGGTGATCCTTGAGCGGCTCCAACGGTTGCAGCCAGTCGGGCAACGCCTTGTCTTTCAGCGAGACATCGACCAGCGATGTTCCCGTGCCTGGCGCGTCGGCACCGGTTCCTTCCAACACGAAGTCTTCCGGATAGATCGCACTGCTTTTGGGGACAAACACGAACCGAACAGGGTTTTGGCCCTTGGTTTGGGCTTGCAGTTTGCCGACCAACGGTGCGAAAGCCAGGCTGCTAATTCCAGCGGCCATGCTCTTAAAGGCGAGCCGTCGTGATTCGTCGTAGTACATACTTTCCGTCCTCGTTGAATTTATCTGCGGTAGAGAAACGAATCCGATGTCACCAGCGAAAGCACCAACGCCTGCATGCTTCCGCCGCTTTCGACGTAGGCCTTGTCGGCCGCCATCAGCGTGGGCGAATCGCTGAGCCGTTCGTTTCGCCCCATCCAAAAGCGGAACGCATGCCGCACGAACGATTGCCGTACTCGCGTGGAATCTCCCAACCGCCGCGCCAGTTCGACCGCGGTTTTCACTTCGCCATCGATCCCCTTTTCGCCGGTCCCGTCGATATAGCCGGATGAGTCGATCGGCTTGTTCGCCAGTTGATCGATCTCGCGGTAACGCCCCAACTCGTCGTAACTCTCAAACGGCATGCCCAAGGGGTTCATTTTCTTGTGGCAACTCCAACAGTACGTTTCTTTGGTCACATTAAACCGTTCGCGCAGCGTCTTGCTGTGATCGTCGGAAACCTTGGCGTCGACCTGAATTGGTATGTCGCGCACGGTTCCGGCCAGCAGCTTTTCGCGAATCCACTTGCCGCGGATGACGGGGTCGGTTTCGTTGTTCTTGGAGTGCGCGAAGTTCCAAACCGGGTGCGTCAACAGGCCAGCCCGATCATCAAACGTGATGAGGATATCTTGCTTCGTTCGCTCTCGCCCCCGCCCGTCGATCCAGACTTCATCAACGACACGCGAGTTCAATTCTCCCGCCAACAGCGGCTTTAATTCCAGGCCGTAGTGCCCCCGATGTTCTTTGAACCACGAACGCGTATTGCAAACGATGCCGAAATTCTTGTTGTAAGGAAAAGGGTAGGTGTCGGCCGTTAGCAGCTCTTTCAAAACATCTTTGTCAGTATTGAGCACGTGATTCACAAAGTAATCGGCATCCTTCACCAGGTAGTCAGGGCGATTCGGCTTGTTGTCTTTGAAGTTGTCCACCGCCTCGGCGTAGCCGAAGTATCCCCGGTAGAAATCGAGCATCTTGCCCCGCGGGCCGATCATCTTGCTTTGATCGCCGTAGTAGTAGCCGCTGACGTTCGTTCCCTCTTTGCGGTCGCTGGCCAGGTAGGGTGCCAGCGTTTCGCGAATGCCAGCCGGGGTGTTCAACTGCCCTTCGTAGGCGGCCAGCAGCAGCACCTGGTTCAACGCAGAGAGCGTACCTTCACGCACGCGAATTCGCGGCTTCTCGCCGATATCGGCCACTGGCGTCACGCCCATCGCGTGGCACAACGCATGGTAAGTTTCCAATGGTGCCAGTCGCCGTCGGCCGTCGGCAAGCTGCTCGCCCATGCCCAATTCCA
>CALBTA010000454.1 GCA_937967755.1 uncultured Planctomycetaceae bacterium
CCTTGGCTCATCGACCAGAATCCGAGAGAGGATCAAGCAGAACTTGGAAAGATATAGCGATCACAACGACGCTAGCTGCCAGCGCTATTGCTCGTGGCGTTCCAAGACAATCGCTCGTTGGGCTGTGATGTGCGGTGTTTCCACTCCCGGCAGCTTAGTGACCGGGCCGACGATGCCAACCTCTTTGCGGAGGTACTCGCGCAGTTTGATTCCGGTCGATGGCGTAACCAGGAACAGCACGTTGCCATCGTCGTCGGTCAACGCCAGCGGCGGAATGCCGGCCCGCTACTCGAGCGGCATTTGCGTCCGCGCGGTCAACGGCATCAGCCAGCCCTTGCCAGAGTAACCGTTTTCGTCCACGGGCGAAGCGATCACATCGTGGGCTGCATCCGCTTGCGAGCCGCTACTGATCATCGCCAGCCCATCTTCGGAAAGTTGGCGGCCGTAACCTGCGATGCGGCCCCTGGGTGCGATTGCCTCGGAAACGGAATGTGCCGCTTGACGCACGCGGGTCATCAGTTGCCCTGGTGCAGCCGCGCGGAACTCTGGAGAGACATTCACCGCAGTGGCGGGCCGCGGTGTGGACGAGACGACGTGGTAAGCCGCTGGTTGAACTGCGTACCCGGCGGTGGCAAGTTGCGTGTGTGCTGGCTGAACAGCGAATGTCGAAGCCGCCGCGGCTGGCTGTACACTGGCTTGAAAACTGCTGGCGACTTGCTGGTACCCTTGTTTCACTTGCTCACTGCGCGCCGCTTGATCCAAAAGCGTCTGGGCGCGGGCCCGCAATTCCGCCGTTGGCCCCGTCGCTGCGACCGCTTGCAACTGCGGCACGACCGCCGTGGGGTTCCAACTGGCCGGCGGGTGCGCCAGCATCGCGGAAAGTTGCTGATCGATCTGATCCAGATGCTGCGTGACGACCTCCTTCGACGAGGCCGGCATCAAGGCTGTCGGCAGCGGCGGCAAATTGGAAGCTGCTTGTTGTACGGGTGCTGGCGAAGCCGGTGCTGGCGCGGGCGCAGCGGTTGGCGCGGTTCGTGTCGACCAGCTGGCTGGCGTCACGGGCACGCCGCTACCGATGGCTTGATCGGCCCGCGTCACGCTATCTGTCCGGATGAAACGAAACTCACCCGAAGGCGGGGCGATTTTATACCACTGGACGATTTCGGCTTCGTCGCCCACCAACGAATTTTCTAAGACGTGGAGCCGCTCGCCAGCGGATAGCTCGATCTGGGAGTCAATTCGCTTATCGAAGCCCGCATACCCAATCCAGCAGGTCGTATTCGCACCGCGCACCGTCACAACCGAAGGTTGATTGGTCGGGGTAACAGCAATGGCGCGAACCCAGCTATAGCTTCCCTGCGGCGGTCGAATCGCGAGCCATTGGCCGTGTTGCTGATGAACTTCCACGGCGGAACCGGCCGGCAGTTCCCCGGCTGGCTTCTTTGACGAGGTCGTGCCGTAGTACGACGTGGCCCCGGCCACTTGGGCAGCGTAAGGAAACTGCTGCGCGATTGCAGCGGACGACCAGCAGAGACAGCAAACAGCGGACAGCACCATCGCAGCGCGCATGGAGTCGCTCCGTGAAATTGATAGCGTGAATTTGCGAAGACGAAGAGAGGCGTCGGGATGTACGCGAAGCGCAGCCGAGCGTCAAGAGAGATCTAAGAGGCCACCTTCGCGACTTCGCCTTCGTAACGGCCGAAAATCATTCGCCCGGCGCTGGTTTGCAGCACGCTGGTGACGGCGATGCGCACTTCTTCATTGATGTGGTCGCGGCCCCCTTCGATGACGATCATCGTGCCGTCGTCCAAGTAACCCACGCCCTGACCCGCTTCTTCACCCGCCTTGACGACGCGCACTTGCACATGCTCTCCCGGCAGGAAGACCGGCTTGAGGGCGTTCGCCAGATCATTCAGGTTGATCACCTCGACGTTGTGAATCTTCGCAACCTTGTTCAGGTTGTAATCGCCGGTGACGACTTTGCCTTCGAGGTGTTTGGCGAGCAGCACCAGTTTCATGTCGACCGGTTGGCCATCGAACTCGGGCAGTTCGCGATCGTGAATCACCAGGTCGACATTGTGGTCGCCCCGCAGGCGGTTGAGAATATCCAGCCCCCGGCGGCCCCGGCTGCGCCGCATCATGTCGCTGGAAGCGGCGATGTTCTGCAACTCCGCCAAAACAAAGCGCGGCATGATGAGTTGGTTATCAAGCACGTGGGTTTCCACCACATCAGCGATTCGCCCGTCAATCACCACGCTGGTATCTAGCACATACGGCTTCAAGCCCTTCACGTCTTTCGAGAATTCCACGTAGGGAATGATGAAGCGAAAGTCGTCCTTCGTCTGCATCAGCATGCTGATGCACGAATAGCAAAGGAGCAGGCCGACGACCAGTTTGATGGATTGTTGGGCGGGGTGATCATGCAAGATGGGTTCCAGCGCCAGACCAACCGCGAAGGCCAGAACCAGCCCGATCAGTGTGCCGAAGTAAACGGTTGAGATGATGTCGATCCGCTTTCGCGGCAACAGAATATCGAGCCCGACGGCCGCCAGCGCAGCAACCATGACGCCCCCAAACACCCCCAACGACACGGCGGGCGAAGCTCCCTCCAACACGTCGCTGTTCAAGATCGAAACGCCGACGCCAGCGGCGATCAAGAGAAAGACGCATCGTAAGATGACCAGAGCCATGGGCGGTGGGGGTAGCGGTATTGCGATGCAGCACTGAACAACGCCCGGCTTGTTGAACGAATAGACGCTCAACGAGGTTTCGGACGGAATGCAGGCAAAACAAATCGTTGGTGGGTAGCACGCAGGGGGCGGCGGACGTGGGGGATCGACCGATGCACCGCTCGCCCCGTTAGCCCTCATTTTAACACGTGCCGCCAACCGGGCTACCCCTCGATAGTTGGGATTTCCCACGCGGCCAGTTGCTGGTGAACTGCACGCCGGCCGCACATAATGGCGTCCGGTTGCCTTCACATTTCCATCCGCCTGCCGGGGACACATCACATGACTATTCGGGCACAACGCGTACGCACTTGGGCCACGGTCAGTTTCACACTGCTCGCCGCGTCCGTCTCTCTTTTTCCGGTGAACGCCGCTGAAGATGGGGCGTTGCGGTTTCGGGTCCGCGAGCGAACGCAAGATAACCAGGATCGCTGGCAAGTCACACTTGAAAATCAACAGTGGAATCCCGAGCAGACCGCCGTGGTGATCTGCGACATGTGGGACACCCACACCTGCAAGAACGCTGCCGAGCGCGTGGCCGAGATGGCCCCGCGGATGAATGACGTCGTGAAGAATCTTCGCGAGCGCGGCTGTCTGATCATCCATTGCCCTAGCGACACTATGCAGTTTTACAAAGACCACCCGGCCCGCCACCGCGCGCAGGGGGCTGAGAAGATCGATACGAAGATTCCGCTGCAACGCTGGTGCCACCTCGACAAGCAGCGCGAAGCGGAACTGCCGATCGACGATTCCGACGGCGGCTGTGACACGCCCGCCGACCAGCAAGCCGCCTGGGTAAAAGCCTGGAAGGCGAAATCAGGTGACAAGCGTTGGCCTTGGACCCGGCAGATCGCCGCGATTGAAATCGACGATGGGCGCGATGCGATTACCGACAGCGCCGAGGCGTTCTACCTGATGCGCGAGCGCGGGATCAAGAACGTCATCGTGATGGGTGTGCATACCAACATGTGTGTTCTTGGGCGACCGTTTTCCATTCGTCAGATGGTCTATCAAGGGCAAAACGTCGTGCTGATGCGCGACATGACCGATGCGATGTACAACCCGGCCAAGCGCCCCCAGGTTTCGCACTTCCGGGGGACGGAGTTGGTTGTCGAACACATCGAGCGGCATTGGTGCGGCACGATCACTTCGGCCGACGTGCTTGAGGATCGCCAGCAGTTCGTCTTGCCGAAGCACCTATGTCTTCGCTGACAAGGATGATCGCAACAGTTTCACAGGCTTGGAATCGCTCGCTTCGGCCGATCTGTTGGTATTGAGCGTACGGAGGCGAACTTTGCCGGCGGCGCAGCTCGATAGGATTCGCACCTATGTCGAGGCAGGCAAACCGGTGGTCGCGATTCGTACCTCCAGCCACGCCTTCGCACAGCGCAGCGGCAAAGCGCCCGAGGGCCGGGCGCTGTGGCAAGCGTTCGACGCCGACGTGCTCGGCGGCAATTACACCGGGCATCACGGCAGTAAGCAAAAGACCTTCGCCCAGTTTGCCCCAGCCGCGAAGGATCACCCGATAATTGAAGGCGTAACGCCAGAAGAATTCACGGTAACTTCGTCGCTGTACAAAACCAGCCCGGTGGCTAAGACAGCGACGGTGCTGATGACGGGCCGCGTCGAAAGCAACGACAAGCACGAACCGGTCGCTTGGACCAACGAC
>CALBTA010000455.1 GCA_937967755.1 uncultured Planctomycetaceae bacterium
ATAGCAGCGGCAGTTCCGAACCGTTGCAAAAAATTGCAACGGCCTTGAATCAATCAACGTTGGGCCGCTTTCGCCACAACGCGAACACGCCGCATCAATGCGGCCTGACCTCCCGGCGGCTACTCGGCGGAGGTTTCTGCCTCTTTTTTGGCGGCTTTCTCCCGCGCGGCCGCCACGGCATCTACGCTAGGCATCTCCCAAGACAGCCCCAGCCAATCGCCAGCGTGCGTGTTGAGGGCGGTCAGTTTCAGCGGCCCTGCGGTCTCCCACGCGCCGCTGAGGCTCAAATTAAGCCCATCGAATTCCTCTTCAAACAAAGCGGAAAACTTCGTTTGCCAAAAACGCCGCATCGAAACGTAACGAACAGAAAGCTTCTCGCCCTGATCTGGGAAGGTCACTTTCACATCGCCGTCACGGATGAGCTTCACTTCCCCGCCCTCTCGTTTGATATTGTACTCGGCGGAAATATGCATCGGTTCGTTTGAGACGCGGTCACGGGCGGTGAAGCGTTCGCCTCGAAGCGTCAGTTTCAGGCGATCGTCATTCACTTTTATCCACAACGGACGGCGAACGGCCAAAGTGATGTCCCAAGGCTCACTCTCTTCGGTGATGCGAAGCTCTTCGGGCACTTCACCCCGCCAGTCTTCGAGCGCTTCCGCCAGGCCGATATCTGTCAGCAAAGTTCATCGCAGTGAAATGTCTGCGAAGTTATTCAGCCAACTGGTATGCACACGGGCGACGACGTCGCCTTCGAGATCCACTTCGGGCGGGTCGCTGGGAGCCGCCAGGTGTTCGGGGGCGGCAATCGTCATGAACTGGTAAAGCCGGTCCGAGGTGCTGCTGTACTGCAATGCCCGCGGGCGGACGCCGCGACGCATCATTGGCAGGAAGAAATCTTGCTCGAGCTGATCGTTGGCATCCTGCACCCGCTCGTTCACGCGGCTGTCTAGATCGGCTTTGACTTGCTGCTCCGCGCGGCGGGCGGCCTGAAATTCCCGTTGTTGTTTGCTGTTGTCCAAACGCTGTCGCAGGGCATCTTCAACTTGCGGAGAGCTGGCTTCGATGTTCGACGTCTCATGTTCCGCTTCACACTTCACCTCAGACGCCTGTCCGGTGATGCCGCGCTGCGTAAACAGCACTGGCTTCTCGGCATCGATGGTCGTTTTGCCCGTAGTATCGTAAGTCGCACCGTTGCCGGCGGTGTTCTTGGTGGTTGATTCGATGTTACCGTCCATCGAAACAATGACTTCACCGTTGCGGCCGTTGGGGCTCAACTGCGCCGTGATCGAAGCGGCCGTGTGGGCATCGCCTTCGGTTGAATTGCCGTTCAGGTAACTATTAACTGCTTCATTCTCATCCACGTCTTGCGTAAAGCCATGGATGACTAGCCGCTCCGAAAAATTCGCGAACAAGTTCGGCTTCGAGTAATGACGGTGAATCGATTTCACCACATTGGAGTGTTGCGACGTCCGCGCGAACCAACCCAAAGTTTGTCCCAACTCGGCTGCCGTCTGTTCGTTGGGTTCATCCTGATAGGCCGCAAGGCGGTCAGGAAGGTTCACTAGTGCGCTGTCTTCGTCGTCAAAGAACTCGCGCAGTTCAAGGTAACGCCGCAATCCTTCGCGGTAATTCGCGAACTGAGAGTACTGCAAGCCGGGCGTGTCGCTGGCGGTGATTGCCCAGACTCGAACCAGCGTGGGGTAGTCAATGGGGTCTTGCGCAAGGGCTTCGCTGTAATCGTTCCACTTTAGAAAGTTCTTCCAGCCTTCTTCCTTCTCAACGCCGCCTTGCCGCAGGAAGTTATCCAGGCTTCGGCCACTGCTTTCCATCTGCGATTGCGCTGATTGCAAGCGGCTGGGGTTAATTGGGTAAACGTTGTCAACCGCCTTGGTGGCGATATCGCCCAACTCGCTTTCGGCAGGAAGTTCCAACTCCCCAATCCACAGGCGGAGCGAATCCCGCACATCGCGAAAACGCACCTTGTAAAGCCCGGCCGTGCCGCCGGAATATCGTTGCAAGTGCTCTTTGAGAATATCAACGTCCGCATCGTCGCCCAGTTCCAACTGCTGCCGCAATTCGTCCGTCTTTAGGTAATCGCGCCACCCGTCGGCGTGTTCGCTGCCGTCCAGCCAGGCATTCATGGCATCAAAAGAGCCTTGAACGCCGTGAATGGCTTGGGCGTTGGCAGCGGTCGTAAGGGTTGCCGCAATCGCCATGGCGGTTAGGGCAACGACGGAAGCTGTTTTCATCACACGCATCGAATTGCTCTCCGAGAATGTTGGATCTTTCCACGAAAGTCGCCCCATTCTCTACGACTTACCCCGCTTTCGCAAGGGTTGGCAAGTCGTGCACGAATAGGCCGGACCACGCAATGCGCGGCTGCGAGCGTGAACAAACGGTTCAGCCCGCACGATCTGAACTAGCCCGTGGTCTTTTTTCATCAAATCATGTTGCCTTTTCGCCACATGTTGCCAGGTCGCGGGTACGTTTGCCTTGGCGAGAGAGCAGAACGTCTGCGCTTGCGCCACCGAAGACTCCCCAATCCCAATCCACTGTGCCACGCCAACTCCCCACCACCCGAGCCTTGCTAGCAGCTGCCGTGATCGGTGCGCTGTTGCTGTGTGGGTGCGGCCGTTGGAGAGTGCCGGCGATTGACCCGACGGGCCAGCGCATCTTCGCACCGCCCGGATCGTATACGACGTTGAATCCGCGACCGTTCGCTGGGTTCAGCCGCCCGGCGTTTACGGCTCCGCCCGCTCCTGGGCCATGCTTGGACCTTCCGCCGACGCAACCTCCGATAGCGGGCCCAGGCTTTGTTGCGCCTGGTCCGATGGTTGCTCCGCAAATACCCATCGGAACCGGCGCTGCGCTCGGCGGCCAGCGGGGTTCTATTGTCTTGACCCCAACGCGTTTGATCGCACCGGTTGGCAGCGAGGTCGTTTTGAAGGCGGGCCTCTGCGGCGGCGATGGGCACTACGTTACCGACCAACCCATCGAATGGGTTATGTCGCAGGAAAGCGTGGGGCATTTGGTTGCCGCCGGGAACCACCGAGATCCCGGGTTCCTTGACCGCCTGCTGCACAACGACGTCGGAAGAGCCGATGTCACGCGCGATGCCGGCTATGCCCGCGGGCGAACGACAGACCGCCGCCGTGTGTTGCAACGCGGTGCAACTGCCGAACAGCTTCTTAGCGGGCAAACTTGGGCCAGCGTCACATCGCTCGCCGAAGGAACGACCCGCGTCGCGGCAATGGCCCCGAATTCGCCGAACTGGGACGGGCTTCGCCAAACGGCGGTCATTGAGTGGATCGACGCCCAATGGTTCGCCCCGGCACCAGCGATCGCCGCATCGGGAACGCAGCACAACCTCACCACCACCGTCACCCGCAGCACCGATGGCACGCCGCTGGTCGGGTGGATCGTTCGTTACGAGGTCGCCGACGGACCTCCGGCCCAATTCGTATCCTACGAAGGCAACGCCGGAGTAGTTGCCGACGCCACGACCGACAGCAACGGCCAGGCGACCGTCACGATTTCCCCCACGACCAACGCGGCCGGCACGACGAACATCCGCATTCAAATCATCCGACCCGCCTCGCTCGACGGAAGCCGCGCCCCGCTGGCGGTTGGCAATGCCCAGACTTCCTGCACCTGGAGCGCACCCGGTTTGGCGGCCGCCATCGTCGGCCCGCAACAAGTGCAAGCCGGTCAGGCGGCGACCTATCACATCGAAGTGACCAACCCCGGCGATCACCCGGTTCGCAACGTGGCGGTCACGCATGTGCTGCCTCCGCAGATGAGCTACATGGGCAGCGATCCCACGGGGCAAGTCTTCGGCAACCGTGTGCAATGGCAGTTCCCGGTTATTGATCCTGGCATGATCATGGCGATCGACGTCACCTGCCGGGCCGACAGCGGCGGCGATGTCGCGCACCTGATCAATGCCACCAGTGCCGAAGGGCTGACCGCCGCAGCCCAAGCCGTAACCCGCATTCAGCAAGATGGCTTGTCACTGAGGGTAACGGGTCCGGTCACTGCGCAAGTCGGGCAGACTGTTACCTTCGAAGCCGCCGTGACCAATGCGTCCAGCCAGGTGCTCACAGGCGTTGCCGCGGCCGACGATTTGGGTCCCGGACTGCAACATCAAACCGGCGTTTCGCGAATTGAACAAGGCATCGGCGACATGCAACCGGGCGAGACAGTGATCGTACCGATCGTGCTGACCATCACGCAGCCGGGCGAGCTTTGCCACAACGTGACCATCACCTCCGCGGGCGGGCAGTTCGCCTCATCGAGATCGTGCTTGTCCGCCACCGTGGGACCGGCCATCGGTTCGCCGCAAGGGCCTGGATTGAATCCGCCGCAGCCTCCGCAACCGGCTTACGAATTGCAAGTGCAGGCGCCGCCAACCGCAGTCGTGGGTCAGATCGTGCAATGGAACATCATCGCGACGAATACCGGCGGAGTGCCGTTGACCAACATCAAGGTCGGCAGCACTTTGGACCAGGCCCTTTCGCACACGTTCGCCGAACCTGGCTTCGGCCCCATCGCCGGCGGCATCGGATGGAACATTCCGCAATTGCCGGTGGGACACCAGGTAACGCTTCGCGTACAAGCGCGTTGCAACACGGCATCGCAGCGGGCTTGCCACCGCACCTCGCTGGATTGCGATCAACTGCCAACCAAGTCGGACGAATCGTGCGTTGTTATTGCGAACCAGGCCAATCGCCAACCTACGGAAACTGATGCCGAAGCCGATGATTCGGACGCCGCCGCGGAATCCGCCCGGCGTTCGAACTGGAATCTCAGTTCCGTGGCATCGCGACCCGCCGAAGATGAAGACGGCCAACCTGGTGACGCTGCCGACGGGCCTTCGCAATTCAAAGTGACCATCACCCCCACGCGAAAGAACTTGCTGGTGGGTGATGCGGTGAATTGCCTGGTCGAAGTTCACAACGACAGCCATCGTGCTGACAAAGAGGTCCAACTTCGATTGCACCTGCCGGCTTCGCTGCGAATGGAGCGCTTGATCGATGGCCCCGTTTACCTGCACACTTCGCGGCCGGAAGAGGGCATCGTCAAGTTTGAATCGATTCGAGAGATGCGGGCGGGCGAGAGCCTAACGTTCCGCATCCGCTTGCGCAGCAGCCAATCGGGCCGGCAAGAATTCAGCGCGTCGGCCGAAAGCGTTTGGCATCGAGACGCCGCTTCGGCCGCCGCCGTATTGATGGTTCAGTAACACGTGGAACGCCGTGGCAATCTGATATCTAAGGAATCGAGCGAGTTTCGTATAATCTTTGTCGAACATCATTCCTGCAAGAGAGACTCACCGTTGACTAACAACTTGAAAGACCACGCCGAGCGGCTGTCGTCCGGCGATGTGGAAGAGCGGCTGCGGGCCGCCGAAGCTCTGTGCGCGATCGGTCAAGACGCCAGCGAGTGCACGATCGCATTGATCGACGCGCTCGCCGACCCCAACGAAGGCGTGCGT
>CALBTA010000456.1 GCA_937967755.1 uncultured Planctomycetaceae bacterium
CGGCGCGGGTCGTCGGTCTTCCAAACTTGCAAGCTGGGCGTCAGCAGTGAGAAATCGATGGACCCGTGCGCGAAAGCCAGTTCAACTTCGCCGCGATCTATAACTTGTGACTGTTTTCGGCCATCGGCGAAAACTTGGTAGATGCGCCCGCCTTGTTCGTTCCCTTCAGCGCGATTGCCTTGGAAAACGACACCATCGCCGGGTGCAATCGAAGTACGGAGTTCAACCGCCACGCGATTGTTCTTCACGCGAACCACTTCACCTAACAGCACTCCACGTTTCGCGCTCGACAGTCCCGGCACGAGTTGTTTGTGATCGCAGCCTTCCAGCCAACCGGGCGAAAAGCCGCGCGAGAAAGACATCTCCATTTCCTCAACTTCGGCGGCCGACATGCCGACTGGCTCACCGGCATAGCTACGGTCGATCACATCCCGGTAATGGCTGGTGATGTTGGCAACGTATTCGGGTGTCTTCAAGCGCCCTTCGATCTTTAGCGAACAGACTCCGGCTTCGATCAATTCGGGCAGCAACTGGTACGCGGCCAAATCCTGTGGACTCAACAGGTATTTCACATCGCCTAAATCAACGTCCTCGCCATCGCAAATCAGCTCATACGGCATCCGGCAAGCCTGCGCGCATTGCCCACGGTTGGCGCTGCGCCCACCGAGCGATTCGCTGGTCAGGCATTGCCCGCTGTAGGCAACGCACAATGCCCCGTGAACGAAAACTTCCAGCGGCATTGTTGATTTGGCGGAGATGCTTCGGATCTCGGCGATGGAGAGTTCGCGAGCTAGCACCACGCGCTCGATGCCTAGTTCCGATGCGACTTCGATGCACTCAGCGCTGGTCATGGTCATTTGCGTCGAAGCATGCATCGCCAGATCGGGACGAACTGCGGCGATCATCCGGGCCAGGCCAAAATCTTGTACCAGCACCGCATCGACGCCGGCATCGGCCACCTGGTGAACGAGGGGTTCGATGGCATCCAACTCGCGGCTGAACAGTAAGGTATTCAGCGTCGCGTAGCCTTTTACGCCCCGCAGATGCAACTCGGCCATCACTTCGGGCAATTCCTCGGGCGTGAAATTCGCCGCCCGAGCGCGAGCGTTGAAGCCCGATTGGAGGCCGAAGTAAACCGCGTCGGCCCCGTTTTCAATTGCCGCGCGAACGCAACTGCGGTCACCCGCGGGTGCAAGCAGTTCTGGCTTGGCGGAAGGTGCGTTCACGGTTTCTGATGCCGACGCGGGATTTCAGGGTGATTCATCGCCAACGCGATTGAATTTCGGAAAGTTAGAGAACCGGCGGCAGTTGTGGTTGACCTTACCGGTTGTGCCGGTTCTTTGACCGGGCTGTAAAGGTTTTGATCCGGGTGCGGCCGGTATCGATAACTACTCATACAGCGATTGTGCGCGGAAGGACCGCCACCAATGGGGTTCGCTCCGCCGCACGACTGACTGCAAGTTCGCGATTCACCCGCTTTCAAGCTGAATATAGCCGCTTCACCCAATACGAACAAACGAGGGGATATCTCCTATGCGTACCAACCGCACATCCGAACTGGCCGCTTGCCTGCTGGCCGCCGTGGCGATAGCCGCGTTCGTCAACACCGCGCCGGCGACGGAGCCGACTCGTTTGATCGCGTCGCCGATGCCCGCTCGCATGCCGGATGATTCCGATCTGGTCGTCGAGACGATCAACGAGCGTTACACCAGCGGCAAGACGAAGGTCGAGAAGCAAGTCGCGATGGATATCGACTTGAACTTCGTCAACCACGGAGAGTACCGCATGTTCGATCAGCAAGGCAATGAGATCGCCCACGGTGTTTTCGAAGCCGGTCTGCGCACGGGTGAGTGGACGCGGACATTCAAAGCCAACGAAAGCACGCTGTTCGCGCAGTCGCCCTACAAGACGTTCCAAGCCCCTTACACATCGACGGCCACGTTCGAGAATGGGTTGATGCAAGGCACTTGGATCATTCGCGACGCCCAAGATCGCAAGATCAGCGAAATCAACCTGATTAACGGCCAGCGCGATGGCAAGTTGATTTTCTACGCCCCGACCGGGAAGATCGCCCGCGAAATCGACTTCCGCGGCGGCGTTATCGACGGTAGCGACCGTACTTACAACACACAGGGCGAAGTGACGGGCGAACAGAAGTACGTCGATGGCCGCCGCATTGTCACCAAGGGCGACACTTACATCAGCACGAAGAAGAAGTCCGAAGGCCAGTTCCTGTACCCGCGGATGACGATCGCCTCGGGCGACAACTTTTGGAATGCCACGCTGGCGACCTTTGGTGCCGAAGAAGGCGAACCCGTTCGCCACGGTGCTTACAACAGCTGGCACGTGAACGGTCAGCTTCGCACCACGGGCGAGTACGCTTACGGCCAGCCGGTCGGCGAATTCTCTTGGTGGCACGCCAATGGGCAAATCGCCATCCGCGGCAAATTCGTCGAAGGCCAGCATGACGACCTGTGGCAGTGGTGGCACGCCAACGGTATGCGTTCCGCCCGCGGGCGTTACAAGTACGGTGCCCGCGTCGGCCGTTGGATTCAATGGGATGACAATGGGAAGCTGGCCGACACGAAGAACCACGGCGGTTCGGAAGAAGTTGTTGAAGTGATCGAAGAAGACGAAGACGTCACCTCGCGGCGTCCACAGCGGTTGCCGGAAAACGACGCTGCGGATGCCACGCCGACCAACGAGGTAACCCGTTAGGTAGTGCGGGAAGCAGCCCGTCATTGAACGCTACGTGCGGCCCGATTGCCGCGGGGGTAAATTCTGCCCCGCGGCGATGCGAAAGCCCCGCGAACGTTGATGTTCAAGCGATCCGCTTCCATCTACCAACGTCATTTTGGCCAGCCGTCTTCGCCCTTTATTCTTCGATTGCAACACAACATGAAACGCGCGCTTCTGTTTGCCCTGATTGCTGCTGCATTTAGCCTGAATGTTTCCAGCGCACACGCCTGGCCGATTAAGCCCAGCGACGTGGTGATTAACAACGACATTTTCCAAGAGTGGTTTGGCACGGAACTGTCTTGGCACTACGAGTCGATGCCCAAGCGTTCGGCCGTGCCCAAGCACCGCATGCCCTACGCCGGTTACATCTACCCCGACAACCAAGGCGGAACTGCCAACGTGCTGTATAAGTCCGACCGGGCGTTCAACTACGCTCGCGGGTCGGCCTCTGCCTCCGAGCGCGGCGACATCGACCGACCACGCGAACGC
>CALBTA010000457.1 GCA_937967755.1 uncultured Planctomycetaceae bacterium
CAGCCGCCGGGCGATGAGGCAGCGGCGACCGAACAGGCTATCGCCGTAGAGCGATGCGTATTTGTCCCACTCGTCTTCGTAGTTGAAGACGTTGAGCGCGTTCTGCAACCGCCGTGAGGCCGCGTACGATTCGCGGTGCATCCGAGCCGTGTCGGCCTTATGCTTCAGAGCGAACTGGTCTTCTACAAACGACCGCAGTTCGTGCCGCCGCAGTTCCTTCGCCGGATCGGAACTGCTTGTCGCGAACGATGGCAGGCGACCTTCCTGGTTCAAATTGAACGGCTGATATTTCGGCCCCAGAAACCCGCAGCCTGCGTTTCCGTTCGAGGCGATCTTCACGAAGCTCGGCAAGTCGGCGTCCTCTCGCCCCAGGTACTTCGCGCAAATCGCACCGATTTCCGGAAAGCGGACGTTGGCCGCCGGCTGGTAACCCGTGTGCATCAGGTAGATGCCGCCGGGGTGATCGACTTGCGACGTTCGCATCGAGCGGATCACGCAAAGTTTATCCATCATCTGGCTGATCTTTGGCAGCAGTTCGCAGACATGCGTGCCGGAGACGTTCGTCGAAATCGGCCGGAACGGCCCGCCGTAGCGCGACTCAGGCTTCATATCGAATGTTTCAAACTGGCTCGCCCCTCCATTCATCCAGAGCAGGATGCAGCGCTTATGATTCTTGCTCGCCGTTGCTGCACTCTCAGCCGAATTCGCCAACCCGCCCCAGTTCATGACGGCACCACCCGCCGCGGTGGCGAGCGTGCCCTTCAGTAGTGCGCGACGGGAAACGTGTTCGTGAGTTGGGCATTTCATGATCTGTTCTCCATAGCCGCAAGCTGGCAGCCTGTGACTGCGTCAATGATTAAACCGAAACTCACTGCAGGTCATCAATACCCACATGGCGTCGCGGACTTCGTCGTGGGGGCGGTCGGGGCGCTGGGCGGACTGGAAGTATTCGGCAAACTTCTGCGTTTCCTCAGCCGTGGGCCGGCGGGTGAGGATTGACAGGTACATCGTTTCGATTCGCGCTTCCCACGGCGAGTCCTTTTCCGCTTCGGCCAAGGTATTCAGCAGGCCGCCTGGGGCGTTGCTGAAGAGTTTGCTGATGCCGCCGTTGTTCATGTAAAGTTGCTCGTGCATTCCACCCAGGAAATTGCCCGTTCCGTCGGCGGGCCGGCCGAAGGCGCGCAGGTGAAATCCCGAAGTGAGCGGGTAAAAGAGATCCCCCTTTTCGATCCGTTCAGCCAGCTTGTTATCGACCGATGCGTAGCCGGTGGCGACGCGCCAGGTGCCGACCATTTCTTCCGCACTCAGCGGGCGCGTGCGGGCCCTTTCGAAATGCCGCGGCCGCTCTTGCGTGACATTACCTTGCGAGGAAAGTTGATACGTTTGGCTGCTGACCAGTTCGCGGATGTACCACTTCAAGTCGAAATTGTGTTCGACGAGTTGCTTCGTGAGTCGTTCCAGCAACTCCGGGTGGCTCGGGTCGTTCGCTTCGCTCATATCATCCACGGGGTGAACCAGCCCGCGCCCCATGAACTGCGCCCAGACGCGGTTGGCGATGGCCCTGGCGAAGTAGGGATTCTCTTTGTCAGTCACCCAATCGGCGAAGGCATCTTTGCGGGAAAACTTCGGAGCGGGCGGAACCTTGCCACTGGCGAAACGTTCTTCCTTCGCGTCTTCGGGGGTTTCGGGTTCGGCCAAATCGTCGCCGTGCAGAAACTTCGGTGCAACTGGCGTGCCCTTTTTTCCCGGCTCGTCTTCGGTAACCGGGCCGGTAAAGTTGACCTCGCCGACGTTTTTTTCCCCGATCGCCCAGTACTTTTCGCCATCCTTCTGTTTTCCCAAGTCGACGACATCCAGTCGGGCGAAGAATGCCGCCGTGCCGAAGAAATCAAGCTGCGTCCAACTTTCAAAAGGGTGATCGTGACAACGCGCACACTGAAGCTGCACGCCGAGAAACGTTTGTGTAATCTTCTCGGTCGCCTCTTCTGGCTTGCCTTTGTACTGCACGAAGAACATCGGCGCGCCATGCTCGACGCTGTTCCCTTCGGCTTTCAAAATAGCGCTGGCGATTCTGTCATACGATGTGTTCTTCGCGAACTGCGCGGCCAGCCAGTTTTGAAAGCCGCGGCGCTTGTCGGTCTGAAAGCCGGGCGGGTTGCGGCCGAAGTAGATCATGTCCCACACGTCGGCCTGGTGTTTCGCGTAACGCGGGTCGTCAAGCAAGCGGTCGATTAGCTTCGCCCGTTTGTCCGGCGACTGGTCATCCAGAAAGGCCCGTGCCTCTTCGGCGGTGGGTATCGTTCCGCAGAGGTCGAGGTAAACGCGCCGCAAGAACGCAGCATCGCCGGCCGGCGGCGCTGGCGTCACGTTTTTTTCTTGCCACTTCGCTTGAACTTGTTGGTCAATGACATCGCGCAGATTCTCTTGCGAAGCAGCGAGCGGCGGGAAGATGGCAAAGAGCGCGAAAACTATGAGCGAGTATTTGCAGCGCATGGGCCGGCATCCTTCGTGATGATCTGACCAATCCGAAATCACCAAGAAAGATTGTATCAAAACGGCCTTATGGGTGTTACTTTTGAGAGCGGGGTCTCCATGTGGGTGTATCGCTCCCGCGAATTCGTTGCTTGGGCTCCGAAAATACGGTGGCTGGAAGCCCCCGGAAACTCCCGCTACGACGGTACAAGCCGCCGACGATATGGTAATCTGGAAGCCACGATGATTCCCCGCCACCGCGGAACCCCACTTCGGTCCCACCTTACACACATTCCCTTCGCGAGGTAATCGAATGTCTCACCGTCTTGTCATGGCAGCGACCTTTATTGGGCTTGGCATTCTTCTTTCAGGTTGTGGCGGAGGGGAGGACCCGGCCGGGCCGACCGCGGTTGCTCCGCCCCCTCCGGCACCTACGACCGATGGCGGCACCGCGGCTGGCAACAACACTCCGCCTGCCGACAACACCGCTGGGCAAGAGGACATGCCGACAGATAACGCGCCGGATGCAAGTGCCAATGGTGGTGAGGATGCCGGCGGCGGGGACGCCGCGGCTGGGAAGATGGTTGCTGCGGAAGGGCCGCTCGCCCCGCATGCCAAGGCGCTGTCGATCGTGCAACCCGATCATTACGCGATCTTCAGGTTCAACATGTTGAAGGCCCGTCAGGCGAAACTACTACAAGATTTGCCCGGTGACCCCGAAGCGATGTTGCGAGAGTTGGACGGCCCCCGCGAAGC
>CALBTA010000458.1 GCA_937967755.1 uncultured Planctomycetaceae bacterium
CAGCACGGCGCCTTGCGGATCGACCACCCGCAATTGCATCACCTCGATCACGCGCCCGTCTTGCTGCATCTGATCGATCGTGGCTTTGATCGTCGCGTGCTGCGATGGCCGGGCGAGGGCAACCAGGCTGCCGGTTTTTGGGTCGATATCCAGACGTACACCCACTTCGCCTGCCATCAACGTTTGCATCACTTTCAACACCGATTCAGGATCAGCCGCCGTGATGCTGTAAACTTCCAACTGCGGCGTTTCGATTATGCCAGAGGTACCTTCCAAGCCGTTGGGCACGTCAACCAGCTTCAGAATGTCGTTGACTTTCTGCACGTTTTCATCCGTGCCAGAGATGAACAGCCGCGTTCCCAGCGTATCGGTCGCGATGCGCAGGCTGCCGTCGGGCGATGCGTTGCGGTCTTCAGGCAGGCCCATCAGTTGACGGATGACGACCAGCACCTCTTCCGCCAGGGCGTGCTGCAGTTCCACTTCGGTCAGCTTTTGATCGACCACTTCGATCGGCTGCTCGGCGACCTTGAGCAACTCACGAATCACCCGCAGCTTGCCGCCGGTTTCCGTGATCAGCAGGGCCTTGGTTTTGGGGAGTACGACAATCGAACCTTGGGGGCCGAGCAGTTTCCGCACTTCGTTCTCAGCATCTTCGGCGGATATTTCGTCGAGCGTGAATAGCACGCTGACCAGTTCGTACCGGCCGCGCTCATCCAACTCGTCCAACTCGATCGTTTCGATCAGGTTTTCGGGAATGCCGTCTTCCAAGTTCAACACCATCAACAGCCGGCGGTGGCGGACCAGCGTGTAGCCCTTGGTCAGCAGCACGCTGTTCATCAAATCGAGCGCTTCGGCCGGTGTGTACTCGCGGCGATCGGTGTAGTTGAACGTGCCGGGCGGTTTCGTTGCCAACTCAAGCGAAAGATCGGCCTGCTCAGCGAACCACTCCAACACCGTTTCCCAGGGGGCGTAACGAAAGTTAAACCATCGGCAAGTTCGGTGTTCACTTCTTCCGCCGGCTCGTCGGCGGGAGCGTCGGTCGAACCCTTTGGCGATTGAGGCGTGTCTTCCGCCGGTTCATCAACCTCCGGCTGATTGTCTGGATCTTTGTTCTCAGGCGCTTCGCCTTGCGGCTCGTCGTCTTGCGGCTCGTCAGTGGGCGTATCTACTTCGGGGTCACCCGCATCAGCAACCACAGCATCGTCGGCTGCTCGTCCAGCCAACTTCTCCCAAGCCAGACGCTGCTCTCGCGAAAGCATACCCGCCAGGCGGCGTTCGTAGCCGGCTTCGACGGCGTCGCGCTCGGCGGCGGTTGCCTTACCCACGGCTTCCGCCCGGTCGGCCAGCAGCTTGGTGACTTGCGGAAGTTGCTCTTCCGTCAGTTTCAACATCTGCTGCACATCCTCGCGACCCAGCGATTGCATCCCTTCGCGGGCGACTTGGATCTGCTTCAACCTGGCTCGTTGCGGCGGCGTCAACATCGCCAGCCCCAGGCGTTCTGATTCGGCCGCGAACGCCGCCAGTTGCTTCTTCAACTCCTCGCGTTCGCCTCTGAGCGACAGCACCAAATCAGTGGCAGCCAATTCCCGATCATCCACCCAATCAAACAGCTTCTCATACTGCTGGTCGGAAAGCCCCAACTGCCTGGCGACTTCCCGGTCGGCGACCAGCGCCATCGCCCCGACAAACTCTGGGTCTGCCGCCTCGGCGGTTTGTTCGGCCCACGGGCAAGCACATAGCCCGACGACCAACAGGCAGAACAGGCGGGCGAAAGGGTGGTTCACGGTATCTCTCCAGGGTTCCAAACCAACGGCTGAAAATGCCGGCCGAGGGGCAAAGGGGTATACTCACCTTCTATACTAATCGTTTCGGCAGGCCGTCGCCACTTTATCTTCCGGTCTGTTGGAAATCGCCCGGCATATCCGCTAGAAAAGAAGCATGTCCCCGAGATTCAACCCCACCTTGGCGATGCGGTTCTGGGTGCTGGCATCTTGCCTGCTGGCGGCCAGTGCGCTGCCGGCACAGGACGACGCGACGCCGCCACGCATCGCGCCCAAGTTGTTCGGGTTCGACATTCCCGCTGGCCCTTTGAAGCCAGGCGGCGCAGCGGTGGCGACGCGCGACGAAGATGGCCGCGTCGTCAGCGCCAAGGTGCATGTTGCCGTGGGGGAAAATTTCATCGTGATGTTGCCAGACGGAACGCTGGTTGCCCGCCGCGCCGACCAAGTGCAGGCGACCGACAACCCCTTCGCGGCCGAAGCCAAAGACGCCCTCGCCAAGCGCTTGACAACCGGCAAGCTCGAAGACTTTCGCACCAGCCAAACGCGGCGTTACCTGTACGTTTACAACACGACCGAAACGTTCGCCGTGGTCACCAGCCGGATTTTGGAAACGATGTTCCCCGGCGTCACGGCGTATGCCAAAGCGCAGAAGATTGACGTGCGCGAGCCCGAAGTACCGCTGGTCGTTGTCATGTACAAAGACCGGGCGGAATACCAACGGGCGACCAACGCGCCGGACGGGATGATCGCGTTCTACAACGCCGTCGACAACCGGGTTTCGATGTACGAGAACAGCCGCCTGGCGTACGACCGCCCCGACCTGGCCGTGCAGCAAGCGATCGCCACCATCGCCCACGAGGGAGCCCATCAAATTCTGCACAACATCGGCGTGCAACAGCGGCTCAGCGTGTGGCCGATGTGGTTGTCCGAAGGCATGGCCGAGTTCTTTGCGCCGACGACGACCGACCAGCGGCTGCGCTGGAGCGGTGCCGGGCAAGTAAACAATATGCGGATGTTTGAACTGGAACAATATTTCAAATCGCGCCCCGCCGATGCGGATGGAAAACTGATCGAAGACACTGTGGAAGCCGCTCGCCTAACCTCGACCGGGTACGCGACGAGCTGGGCGCTAACCCACTACCTCGCCAGGCACCGCCGCGAAGACTTTCACAAGTACGTCAACGAAGTCAGCCGGCTTGGCCCGCTCGAAGGCGACCTCCGCATCGTCCGTCCCGGAGTCATCCCGGGTAACCGCCAATTGTTTGAGGAACACTTCGGCGACGAGTATGAAACCATCGAACGCCGCATCGTCGCCCACCTGAACCGTCTGCCTTATCACGACCCGTTCGCCGCTTCGCCGCATTACGTGGCGACCATCGCGGTGGAAGTCGGCGGCCGAATCAAACGGGACGCCAACGTCTTTCGCACCGAAGCCCTCGCCCGCAAG
>CALBTA010000459.1 GCA_937967755.1 uncultured Planctomycetaceae bacterium
TAAGATCGCCGGCGTCGATCGTTTCGCCCTGGGCAAGCACGACCGCCCGTTCGACGACGTTCTTCAATTCGCGGACGTTGCCGGGCCAGCGGTACTGCTGAAGCTGCGCGGCGGCGGCTTGCGTGAATCCGGTCAGTTTGCGGCCGGTCTCTTCGTTGTAGCGGTGCAGGAAATGTTCGGCGAGGGTGATGATGTCCTCAGGGCGTTTGCGAAGGGGCGGAACGACGATTTCAACGACGTGCAGGCGGAAGTAAAGATCGCGGCGGAACTTGCCGGCGGCGACGTCCTTTTCCAAATCGCGGTTCGTAGCGGCGATAACGCGAACTTCCACCTTGATCGGGTCGCTGCCGCCGACGCGCTCGAACGGGTGACCCTCCAGCACGCGCAAGAATTTAGCTTGAATCGTTTGGCTCATCTCGCCGATTTCATCAAGCATCAGCGTGCCGCCATCGGCCGCTTCGAACTTGCCGATCTTGCGATCAGTCGCACCCGTGAAAGCGCCCTTCTCATGCCCGAACAGTTCGCTTTCCAGCAGCGTCTCCGAAAGGGCCGCGCAGTTCAAACAGACGAACGGGCCCGCCCGACGGGGGCTGGTGTAGTGAACGGCCCGTGCGACCAGTTCCTTGCCAACGCCGCTTTCCCCACGGATCAACACGGTCGCACGACTTGGAGCGGCCCGGGCGATTTCTTGTTCCACCTGCAACATCTGCGGGCTTCCGCCGACGATTTCGCTTTCTACGCCGAGCTGCTTTCGCAGGGCTTCGATTTCGCCGCGGGAAAGATCGAGGTTTTCGGCCAGTTCCTGCTGGCGCGTCAGGTTTTTGAGCGCGAGCGCGACGTTGTCGGCGACGGCCAACGTGAACTCCAAATCATCAACATCGGGCACGCGGTCGACATCGGTCGAGTACAGGTGAATCAACCCCACGACCGCCCCGTCGCTGCGGATCGGCGCGCACATTACGCTGGTGGCGTCGATCTCGCCTTTGCTGTCGCGGGCGGCCAGCACGCTGTCGTCTTCAATGTTGCGGGCCAGCACCGCTTCGCCTTCGCGCAGAACGGTCGCCGCCAAAAAACCAGAGACGCGGTGGTAGGTACTCGACCGTTCGGTCCGCGAAGCGACGATCTCCAGATCGCCCCCCTTGGCCGTTCCGCGCAAGCTGCGGGGAAGCAGCAACACCGCGCCGCTGTCGATTTGCGTTCCCTCAAACAACCCGTCGAGCGCCAACTGTGCGACCGACACGGTATCGGGCTGGTTCGCTAAATCGAACGCCAGCCGGCAGAGCTTCGCCGCCGCCTGTCCGACGCGCGGGATCGGAACCTCACCATCGCTTTCGTCATCGGGCGCGGGGCTGAGGTACTTCGTGCTTCCTTTTCGGTGGGTAATTTTCGTGGGGGCCTGCGAATCGAGCACACTCGACGCGCCGGTGTTGAAGTTTCCAATGACCGTTTCTTCCGCCGCCTGATCTTCGTCATCGCCCGGTCCGCTGCCGCCATCGGGAAAAGCTTTCGTTAAATCGTGAACGAACGCCAACTGGCAATGGGCGATGCGAACGATGTCTCCCGGCGACAACGAATGATCGCCTTGTACACCAGCCGTGCCAACCACCGTGCCGTTGCGGCTGTCGAGATCGCGCAGGGTCCAACTTCCCTGCGTCATGAAGATTTCGGCGTGGTACCGGCTGGCCCGTTCATCCTTCACGACAATCTGGTTGGTCGGCGCACGGCCAACGGTCACCGTGCGGCCGGGCACCAGGCGAAAAACATCGGTCCATTTCGATCCTTCGCGGATGACTAGATACGCAACGTCAGGCATGAACGTCTTTCAGGGATGAGATTTGCCTCGCCAGCAGCCCCATTATAGGGGAAATTCCGGGCGTAACGAGGGTCGAAGGCTCTGTCAGATTCGCCGTGACCTATTGCGGGCACACATATCTTTTGTTGCATTCGCACCGCCCCGTAGCTATTCTGGAGTTATTGCCAGCAAGTCATTTGCAGGCCGCGGGCGGGCGAGTTCCCCGCGGACCCTACGAGGAGAAGCGAAATGTCGCGTTTGAAGATTCGTTGCGTCGAAGGTCTGTTTATCGCCGGGTGTGCCGCGCTGCTCGCGTTGATTTTGACGCCGTCGGTGCAGGCTGGTCACCAATTCTTTCGCAATAACTCTGTCGGCGGTGTGAAGATTGATCCCGAAGGCGTGCTCTCTTCCGCCGAGGCGAAAGCGGCCGAAATGGTTCGGCGAGAGCTGATCGCCGCGATGGAAGAGATTCCCGACGAATTGGGCGGGAAGGTAGAACTGCGGAAGATTTCTCTCACTCGGCTCGAAGCCGCCATTGATGATGCCCTGACCAACAACCTGGGCGTGCTGCCCGATGAGGTGAAGTACCTCGCCGGTCTGCAGCGGATTGAATACGTGCTGGTCTACCCCGAGGAGAACGACATCGTTCTGGCCGGTCCCGGTGAAGGGTGGAAGGTTGATAAGTACGGTAACGTCGTCGGCGAGACGACCGGCCGGCCGGTGATTCAGATTGACGATTTGATCGTCGCCCTGCGCAGTGTCGATGCCGCGCGGCGCGAAGGGATTAGCTGTTCGATCGATCCCAGCGAAGAAGGCGTTGCCCGCTTGCAGCAGTTGTTCCGCGAACTGAAAACATTCAACGCCAGCGTGCCCGACCGCGTGGAGGAAACGCTCGGCCCCCAGAAGATCACACTGACGGGCGTGCCCGAGAGCAGCCACTTTGCCCGCGTGATGGTCGCCGCCGACTATCGGATGAAGCGTTACGCCATGAAGCTGGAGCCGGCTCCGGTTCGCGGACTGGTTAGCTTTGTTGACCTGACCCGCGGCGGAACGAACATGATGCCCCGCTGGTGGCTGTCGGCGAATTACGACGCCGTGGCCCGTAGCGAAGACGGCCTCGCCTGGCATCTGCGCGGTGACGGCGTGAAGGCCGAAACAGAAAATCCCGACGGCAAGGTTGATCCGGTCGCTCAGCGCTGGGCTGATTTAATGACCGAGCACTACAACGAGCTTTCAGTTACTGATCCGGTCTTCGGCGAACTGCGAAACTTGATGGACATGTGCGTCATCGCCGCCCTCATCAAGAAAGAAGGACTGCTGGAAAAAGCCGACTGCAAGTTGCCGCTGCTGACCAGTGAAGACAGCATGCTGATGATCGATTCCTGGAACCCGCCCAAGCAAGTCGCCACCCAAGCCAGCGCGACGAAGAAGGGCCGCAACTGGGTCATCACCGCATCGGGCGGAGTGCTGGTCGATTCGTGGAAAGTCGCTGGTGAAACTCAGATGGATGCGGCGACCGGCCAGGTTCACGAAAAAGTCGCCCGCCCCGCCGACCGCAAACAGTGGTGGTGGAACTAGTCCGCGAAGATGTAGAACGGATTGCCAATTCGTACTACATTTCCATTGCCACTTCTTCGAACGCTTCGCTACGCAAATTGACGCAGCGCACCAGCGGCAGCTTCGCTGCCGCTGTTGGGAAGTACGGGACGACGAAATGTGCTTCGCTGGCCTGTTGAATCGTTGACGGGTCCGGCAGATTGGGATTTAGGAGCGCCAGTTCCGGTGGTCCGCTACGTTCGGCCAGGTGCGCGGCGATACTTTCGCTGGTAACTTCCCAACTGTGGGGGAGTGGCGTAGCGCCTCTCTGAGATTGCTCGCCCGTCAACATCGGCATCGGATCGAAGACGCAGATCCGCGAAGGGCGAGTTGCGATCAATTCACGCACTTCTTCCAGGCTGTCGACCAGCGCCGCTTCAGGCAGCACGTCGATCAATATGCGGGCCGTCACGCTGAGTGCCCGCACGCACAGCCAGTGCGAAGGCTCTTCGCCGATAGCGTGCAACTGATCGAACTGCCGGATCGAATCCGCCAGCTTGCCGCCGCCGGCAATGAAGATGTTGGTGGCACTGGTCTGCCGCCGTAGCCAACGGGCCAGCCGCTGGTCCAACTGCGGCGCATCGAACAGGCTGCCCCCTACTTTCACGACGCGAACGGCACTGCCGGCCATGTCAAACCTCACTGGCGAGTACGGCCAACGCGTGGGCCGGGGCGCAGCGGCTGACGCGGTTCCCCAGCTTTTCCCCCAACGACATGGTGGAACATTCCAGCCCAGCCGCCGACATGGCACGCCCGATCATGAACTCACCTTGGCCGCTGGTGATGACCGTGGCCGGGCGGGCTGAGTGCGACGACAACACTTGCTCAAGTGCCGCGGAAACCATCGCCAACTGCGCGCCGGCGATTTCGCGGGCCGCTGCGGCTGCGTCGGTTTCGTTGAACTGCTGCCGGTCCGTGCAGAGCATTCGGGCCAGCCGGGCGACGGCATGCTCTCGCGTGGCGGGCCGGCCGTCGGCGGTCACGTTGTTCGTCGGTTCTTCCGGCAAATCGCCGAGCGTCAGATAAACATCACGCATGTTCGCGAACAGTTCTTGGGCCAACGGGCAACGCCGGCCGCGATAGGTCACCGCATTCGCCACGGCACAGACGGGGCTGCGATCGACACCGGTGTAGACCAACTCGCCAGCCATCATGCGCTCCGTATCGCCGGTAGCTTGCGGCTGGGGCTGTCCGTTCTCCAGCCAGATGAGATCGCAAGTCGTGGAGCCGGCGTCGATCATCATCGCGCTGCCCGTCGGGGCGAAGCGCCCGGCGAATCGGGCTAGGGCGTGCCAATTGCTGGCCGCGCATTGCAGCGGTTGATCGAGGGCGACTTGCGGCGTGACGATCTTTCCATCCAGCCGGTAGATGCGAACATGTCGTCCGTCGGTTGCCTTTTGGAAGGCGTCAATAATTCGCCGCACTCCTTCTTCGCGTGTAGCGTAGCAATCGGCCAACTCACCCGTCAGCGTAGCGGCGACGCGATCGGCCGGCGGTGCCTGCGCGATCAGCGTCCGCAGTTCCTGTTCCAACTTGCTCGGCCGTTGCCAAAGCGGGAAATAATGCGATTGGGCGAAGCCTTGGCCGTCAGCCAGCTTGATGTTCGCCCCGCCAATATCGATTGCCAGCCAACGCATAAAGTCACTCGCCGAAGGTGCCTGCCGCTTCAAATCGCACTGCCTTCAAACCGCACTGCGCCGTCTGCCGAAAATTCTACTCTGCCCGGTTTGATTGACAACTCAACCCGGTGGCACTGCGCGGCTGCCAGTATGGCCGCGGCCAGATTCTCGTTGACCAACTTTCGCAATCCGACGTAGGAAGTTGTCAAGCGAGGGTTCACTTCAATCACCACATCATCCCCGCCGTTTGCGGCTTCGCCAAGCACCATATCGATGCCAATGTAGCCAGTCGTTTTCGGAAGCGCCGCAATCGTTCGCTGCGCAAGTTGCTCCGCCCGCGCGGCGAGATGATCTTCCAAGGGTGCCTCGCCGCCTTCGTATCGAAAGAGCCCATCGCCTGAGAACTGCTGACTGCACGGCGGCAGGAATACGGGATCGGCTGTTCCGCAAAGAGCCACCACGCTGACCGCTAATCCAGGGTGATACTCTTCCAGGCGGACCACCGCCTCGGGTGGAGCGTGTTCCTTGTAGTCGTGAGACGACAGGAACAACCTGACATCCATCGACCCGGCCCCATCGACCGGTTTTCGCACTGCGGGGAAAGTGAATTCAACAGGCGGAATTTCGCCTGGGTGTAGCAGCACTCCGCGGGGCGAAGGAACTGAGCTTTCGCGAAGCAAATCGGCGGTTGCTTGTTTGTTGCTGCAAAGGCGAATGAATTCCGGGTCGGGGCTAAGCAAGTTTCCACCGAAGCGCGCGACTGCTTCGGCCGTGCGGAGAAGATGGCCGTCGAACTCAGGTGCGATGAGTAGGGTGTGGTCGGCTTGACCGGCGAGTTCCATCAGCGACTGCCAGAGTTGCGGCTCGCTGTCGATAGGTTGTGCGACTCGATTGTCGCTAACAATATTATCCAACCGGGCATCGCGTAAAGTGGTGACCTTCGCATCGGGAATCTTCAAGAAATCGGCAACGGTCGAATCCGCCATCGCCCGGCCTTCGGCCAACAGGCTACCCGCAGGCGGGTTGACCGAGTCGATGGCATACCAGCCGCCGCCGGTGATGAACTCGAAGACAAAGATTCGCATGGTAGTAGCAGGCACACTCCGTGTGCCGTCCGCTGCGTGAAAGTGTAATTTTGAATTCGCGGACGGCACACGGAGTGTGCCTGCTACGATGCGTTTAATTTCGCCAGTGTCTTAATCCGCTGTACCATCGCGTAGAGACCGTTGCGGCGTTGGCCGCTGAGGTGCTGTTTCAGCCCGAGCTTTTCGAACACTTGTTCCGGGTCGCGGTCGATCACTTCCCCGGGCGTTTGCCCGTTGAACAGCGCAAGCAATACGGCGATCAGACCTTTGACGATGATTGAGTCACTGTCGGCGGTGATTTCCATTAGCCCCTCGCCAGCCGCCCCGTTATCGGAAGGGCGAACATCCGCGACCATCCAGACCTGGCTCATGCAGCCGTCGACCTTGGTCGAATCGTTCTGCAATTCGGGCGGCATTGGCGACAGTTCATTCCCCAACTCAATGAGAAATCCGTACCGCTCGTCCCACGCTTGCAGGTCCTCGAACGTTTCGAGCAATTCGTCAATGGTGATAGGAGCGGTACTCATCATGAGAAAAGTGGCGGGGGCTTCTAGCCACCGCTGTATCGGAGTGCTGTTTGACGGAGGCCGGAAACCCCGTTACGAAGGCTCTAAAAAATCCCCAACGGATCCCGAGCGTCCGCAGTCATCTTTGCCGGCGTCCAGGGTGGTTCCAGGACGGTGCGAACTTCGACTTGGCGGACGCCCTCCATTTGCGTCACTGCCAT
>CALBTA010000460.1 GCA_937967755.1 uncultured Planctomycetaceae bacterium
GCGGTCTTTGTATTTTTCCAACGGCTGCAGGATGCGCTTCAACGTGAACTCGCGGCCTTCCTCATCGGGCCAGAAGTTCCACGGCACGGTTCCGTTGGGGCTGAACACAATCACCAGCCGCTGCTTCCGTGCCCGACGATCCTCCTCGGCAGCCTCGGCCGCGAAACTTGGCAGACCCAACACAAACGGCGCAGCCGCCGCAGACAAGCCCAGCTTCTTCAACAAGTTGCGACGCGATTGAAAGTTCATGGCAGGTTCACCAGGCGGGAAGGAACGAATAAGGCGGGACTGAATTGGATTTTAGTATACACTTATCCATATCGCTGTCAAGGTTGCGCTGAGCATCGTTCCGCACTAATCGGGCAGCCGTAAACCGTTGTGCTAAAGCAAGTTAGGGCTACGCCCGGGCAGGTCCAATCCAGGCTGGCCTCATGGTATCGTGCTTGTCCTCTTGTTGATTCGGCTTGTTTTAAGATTGCTACTACCGTAGCGGCAAGCTGCCCGCTTGCCCGCTTAACCGCTCCAATTTCAAGTACTCAGCCTGCAGCTTGCTTCTCCACCGAGTTCACAATCTACCCATTTTAGTCAACAAGCTAGGCAGCTTGTGACTACGTTGCCGTAACGGGAAATTCCAGCCACCGCAGCTGCGATTCGATTCACCATCGCATTCACCACTTGCGTTTGCCGCGGAACCGCAACCCTGCTTCGCAGTTGAGTTTACGTCGTTCAGCAGTTTCGGTACTCCTACGGTGTCACTGGTGAATTTTTGCGCTATCTCGAATCGGCTGAAACTTTCCATAACTACTGTCCTGCTAACAACTTAGTCGATGCGGTTTCCCTTTCGGGCACGTTCAGAATTCACCAAAGTCCAGCAAAGCCGGCACCAAATCATGGATCGTGGTGAATTCTCTGTAGTCCGCGTGATGTTGGTTGCGGTTGGGTCATGGGTTTGCTCCTGTGTAAAAGTCTGCTCACGCCTACATGCCTTTTAGTTCAAGTGATCATAAGTATACAAGAGGTGGTACACAAAAACCGGTTTTTCACCAATCAATCTGGAAAGATTTTCCAAATTCGCGCCTGGGCCGCGTTTGGGCGGCCAAATTCTTGAAAAAAATTTCGCCGTGGTGAAAAAACCCCCGTAGCCGCAAGCTGCCAGCTTGCCGGCTGAAACGGTCTGATTCTGAAATCATGCAGAACTGCACTTCATTGCGTCGGTTACGAAACCACCGCACCAGTTCACAAGCTGGCAGCTTGTGACGACGGCTTCCTTAGTCTTCCTCGGCCGTGAAGCGGTAGTTCAGCACGCGGTTGCCGTGAATCTCTTCGGCGCGGACCCAAAGCGTTTTGCCGTTGAGATCGTCGGCTTCGGGCAACTTGTAGATTTTCAGGTTCGTGCCGCGCGTCAGATTCAACACGTTCTGACGCAACCGCCGGCGGCCAGGCGGAAACAGAAAGCACTTGAAGTAGACCGGCTCGTCAGTGGTGTTGATCATCCGCTGTTCGACGATCAGGTTGCCCTCTTCGTCAACGCGGGTTTCAAACTCCATCACGATATCGCCTAGCCCGATCTCCATCGACCTCCAAAGGCTGAAACGGTAGTCCCTGTCTGAAGTAATATCGAAATCGATTCGCACCTGTTCTTCGCCGCTGGAAGCGTTGCTGCGTAGCGCGATTTCCATGCGTTCGGTCCGCTCCTCACCGCCTGACATATTCAAGCGAACCGCGGGCGGCAGCTTGCCCCAAGACTCGGGCGTATAGACTTGCATACTACCGCCCACCCCCTGGCGAAACGAGTTTTTCAGATGGAAGCGCGGGTACTGCGACCGGCCGTAGGTGCTTTGCAATTTATCGTCGACCAGCTTGAAATTCATTCGCCATTGCGCCATCTCGCGGTTGACACCAGTGATGAACGTCGGCAACGGGCCAACGCGGTACGCTTGCCGGTGGCCCCGCCGCTCGGGCTGGGTCGCGTGCCCCCATAGGTCGACGTGCTCGATGGCTTCCGGGTCACCGAGGTTGATCTCTTCTTCCGTCTCGCGCTCGTTCCAAACAACAACCACCGCCTCGTCTCCGCGGGCCAGCACATAGTTCTGGCTTCCGCCGGGCAGATTTAACGAACCCAGGAACTGCGTGCCCGAAACGATGTATGCAGCCGTTCGCCACGGCAGCAGCAACTCGCCCGGGGTACCGTCGGGCTTCATCAGTCCCGTCTCGGGAGCGAAGGGATTCGTCGCGAACGTCACGTCGGCGTTGTTCATTTTGGCAGCCAGCATCCGCAGCACCAGGTCGCGGGCTCGTTGTTCCAGCGAGTAGCCCGAAGCCGGCAGCGGCTCGAGCATGACCCACCGATCGGCCGTTCCGGCGTTGGTCGATTGTAAGTAGGTGGCGATTTCGTCAGCGGTCATTTGTGGGTCGGCGATGAGCGAAAAGAAGTCCCACGGGGCGCGCTCGGCCAACGGCACTTCGTTAAGCCAACGCCACGGCAGGCCCAACCGAATTTTCTGGCCCAACCGTTCCATCTGCTCATCAACTTCCGTAATTCGCTCCACCAGTTCCGGATGCCCCATGAAGCTGGTGTCTGCGTCGGTTCCCAACTGCCAAGACTGCACCTTGAGCGACAGTCGGGTCAACACGGGGTTAAACGCCGGGTACCAAATTTGTTCATCAGCAAACACGTTGGCTGCCGGCAGATGTTCGGTCGAATCTGAAAACTGGCTGCGGCTTTCCGGCGGCGGTTGATCGATGATGCCAACCAGTTCGATGTGGTGGGTGTTCAATCGCTCTGTGAAGTGCGCAAGGTGGTCGGCACGACCCCGGTCGGACTCGCTGTACCAGATCGGGAACTTCACCCAGTTCACACCGACTTGCTTCACTAGATCGGCGACGCTATCGAGGGAAAGCTGCCGGTCGCCCTCGGGAAGTGACCACCCAAACTCTCCGCTGGTGTTGGGAGCGTGAGGGCGGACGACTGCCAGGTTAATCTCCTTGGCGTCTGTTACACCCGACTTTCCCAACATCCGTACGCGAATGCGGTAGAACCCGAAGGAATCGATGGGCGGCTTCCAACTCGCCTCGCCCTGGTAGCCTTGATCGGCCACCGCGGGTGAAGGTCGTTTGTCTTCTAGATTCTTGGGAGCGGGTTCACCTTCGGGGAGATCGGCTTCGTGGCCTTCGGGTGCATGGCGTTCGGCGGCGAAATCGCCCATCGAAGAAACAGCAACTGCCTGACCGGAAAGTTGACTGGTGTGCTCGGCCAGTTCCCGCCCATGGCGATCCAGCAACTCGAACTTCATTTGGGGATTTTGCTGCTGAATTCCGGAGACGGTACATGTGACCTCGATGTCATCGGCACTGGAAAACACATTGTGCGGGCTGTTGGTCGCCAAGGTCATGCGCGGCAACCGCGCCAGCCAAATGTTGTCGAACCGGGCGAAACCACTCAGATCGAACGCCTCGCCGGTTGGTTCCACGTGCAAATGAATCACCACGTAGGCGGCTTCCAGATGCCCGGTCGAGAATGGCCCAACGTGCAGTTTCGTCCAGCCGCGCGTCTTGCCGATCTGCTCGGAAACGCCAGCAGTATCGATCAACGAATCGTTGGAATCGTAGTAACTAACGGAGACAAACGCATGGCTGTGTTCCAAGCCTTCGGTTTGCAAGTGCCCTTCCAGCACATAGCTGAACAGCGGGCTGACCGGCAACGGCGGGCTATGGATCAGCGCCCCGCCCCCGTCCAACTCCACTTGCAGGCAGCGCTCGTCGGTGGGCGTTTGTGCGTCGACAACTTCAATCTTCAGAAAGGAAGGGTACTTCGGCCCGCGTTGCCGTTTCCAGCCGTCGGGCCAGCGGTCGTGGTTGACGTCGCCAGTGGCTGAAAAACTGCACGAGTAGACTTCCACCGCATCGGGGTGATGGGCCTCGGCAGCCGACGATGCGGCGAGCAGCAGGATAGGGAGGATCGTGAGCATCAAAGCGTTTAGAGTTCAAGGTTCAGAGAGCCGCGATGTCCCCATCGCCGGTACCCGCACGACAGCCGTAGCGCGAAATTTCTCCACACAACAATACGTTTCGCTCGTGCAGACGCCGCTGGTAGGTCCGGGCGAAGCCCTGGGATCGAGTTGTTACAATCGTGGCAATCCGCACCGCCGGAATAACTCAGAGGAAATCGACCTGTTAAGGAGGTAGAAGTTGCCGCAATTGAAGATTGGAATCGCAGCGTCGGCACTACGCCAACCGCTGCGCCGGGCGATTGCATCGGCGCAGCGGTTGGGGGCCAGTGCGGTGGAATTGGAGGCCCGGGATGAGCTGCGCCCCAGTGAAGTGACTGATACCGCCTTGCGTCAGATCAAGAAACTTCTGGACGACGCGAACTTGAAGGTTTGCTCGCTAAGTTTCATGACCCGTCGCGGCTACAACGATTTGGACGCGTTGGACCGCCGCGTCGCCGCTACGAAGGAAGCGATGCAATTGGCCTATAAGCTGCGGGCACCGGTTGTGGTCAACAGTATCGGCCGCGTGCCGCAGGAAGCCGGCGAAGGGGATTGGGATTTGTTCCTGGAGACGCTCGGCGATCTGGGGCATTTTGCTGATCGGGCGGGGGCTTCGCTGGCGGCGCGCACCGGCAGCGAAGAGGGCGCAGCGTTGGCCCGCTTGCTGGCCGCGCTGCCCGCAGGCGGAGTTGGCGTCGATTTCGATCCGGCGGCGCTGCTGGTCAACGGGTACTCAGCAATTGATGCGCTCGCCCACCTCGGTCCTTATGTAAGACAAGTGCGGGCACGCGATGGCGTTCGCGACCTGGCGGCCGGGCGGGGCCAAGAGACACAACTAGGCCGTGGCTCGGCCGACTTCCCGGCCCTGATTGGGGCGCTGGAAGATTTTGCTTACCGTGGTTACTTCACCATCGACCGCCAACATTCGGCCGACCCGCAGAGTGACATCGCTAACGCGGTTCAGTTTTTGCGGAATATGTAATGAGGCATTCCGTTCTACTCCGCTCGCCAACGTTCAATCTTCGCCGGGCAATTTCGCAACCCGCATCAGCACGCGCAGGAACGACTCGCAGGCGTTGATCGCGGCCGACTCCTCGGTGGTGTGGTAGCCGGTGGTCGGAATTTGCATGGTCGTCCCGTAAACCAGCCCGCCCGAAGCCACGGTGATGCGGCCCAATTCTGTGCTGCCGATCGACACGGCCGGTTGTCCGCTCGTTTGCGCTTGTTCGTTCCGCTGCTGGATGTAGACATCCTTGAACGAATAGGGAATGTTCTTCAGTTCGCAAATCTCAGCGATGCGGTCGCTCATCAATGTGTTGAATTGCGAGTTCGCATCACGGTACCGCAGCACAACTTGCTGTGCGTCGGCCGCTTCGGCGGTCGGGTAGGGGCTGGTATCGACCACGATTAACTCGTTCGCCGACCCGCCAAAGCGGCGGAACCACTCCAGCAGGTAACGCCAACTCTTGCCCGCTTCTTCTTCCGCGGTAAAGAATGCCGTGCCGCGGAAACCGAGATCGAACAGGTGGACCAGCATCGCGGCGGTGAGCACATTATCGAGCTGGCCGACGAAGCGATCGTTTTCGACCCGTAGGCGGTCGCCGAAAGCGACCGGCGTGCCGGCGATGAGATGTTCCAGTTGCTCGATCTCGAAGATCAGATTGTTGCGATGTTCGCAGATGTAGGCGTTATTGATCACCCCCGTGCCGCAATATGCTCCTGACCAAGGTTCGTAGGCGACGACCGGCTGCGAAGCGAAGCGGACGCTGATGCGGTTCATCCTCTGTTCGGAAACCGAATTGCCCAACAGATCGCTACGGTTGCCGGCGACGAAGGCCGCGTATTGAAACTCGTTCGGGCCAGTGCAGATCAGCCCGTGGCGATCGATGTGGGCCGACAGCATCGTCGATTCCGGCTGATTCCCCTGAGCGACCAGTAGCCCTTCGTACCAGGTGACCTCTGCCCCGCGCTCTTCCAACAGTCGCTGTAGCACGCGGAAGAACGCATGCTCCGCCCCGACCACCGCCGGCTGGCGGATCAGTTCGCGAAGCACATCGGTCAGTTGGTCGAAGTTCATTGCTTGACGGTGATCAACGGGTAGCAACGCCGCATTCGTTACTGGCGCTGAAGTCGAACTTCACGCACATCCATCACGGCGACGCCTGGTTTCTGTTTGGCACGGATTTGCAGTGAGTGCTCGCCGGCTGTTTTGATTTCGATCTCGCCGATGTTGCGCGGCTTGAAGTTCTGAAAATGCCCTGTGTCTTCGACGACGCACGAAACCTTCGCGTCGCCGACGACGATGTCCACCTCGCTGCCGCCGTGTCCCTTGCCGCAACCTTGCAGCACATGCACTGTGAAACGGCCCGGCCGGTCGATCTTAAAATTCCACTCGCACCAATCATCGACATTCGCCCAATAGCCGACGGTGTTCTTGTGCGGCTGCGGCTCGAACCGCAGCAGTTTCCCATGCGTGACCGCCGCATGGGCCGGCAGCACGACGTCGCCCTGTTCGTTGGGGGTGATTGGCTGCGCGTTCTCAGGAAGCTGCGGCGGTTCTTTTGTCTCGACGATGATGACCGTGCCGGCTTCGGCGTCGGGCGGAAGCTGAACGCTCCATGTTTTGACAAGCGGCTTGAGGTTCAAGGGTTTCTTCTTCGCATCGCCCTGGCGGTAAACCGCCCCGATGCGGTTGTTCAACCGCGGAATTTCAATCGCCTTGCCTGCTGGTTTCCTCGTGATCGTCAAATCAACAGCCGACGGAAGCAACCGCATCTCGCCCCAGTCCAATTCCAAGCCCACAGGCTCAACGCCCGAGGCCGGTTCGTCGGCAAGGCTGGAAGTTGCTAAAACCAGGAGCAGGACCGCGCCGAACGGTACGGCGGTGAAATGGTATGGGGGGATTCGAATTCTCATTCAGCAAATTCCTCGAAAGCAATGCTCTGAAACGTTCGTTGGCTCGCATACAACAGAAACGGCCGAATTAAGTTGAACAGAAGGTCGCGAAGTTCGCAAAGGTTAGAAGGAGAATGGGTGAAGCAAATTAGACAAACATCCGGCTTGGCAAGAATATCCTTCGCGAACTTTGCGGTCTTCTGTTGAAAATGTCCGCGAACATCTATCGGTATCGGTAGAGACCTATTGAATCATTTCCAGCGCTGAACGTAAATGATGTAGTCTGAAAACGGCATTGTGTAGCTGTAGGAGAATAATGTTCAAATACCTTGCAAGAATCATTCTGTTCGCTGTCATTGTAATTGCTTCGACGGGCACGTTCGCTCGGCCGGAAGAACCCTCGCGCCCGAACATCGTCTTCATCATGATCGACGATCTCGGCTGGATGGACCTGGCTGTGCAAGGCAACAAGTTGGTCGAGACGCCGCACATCGACCGCCTGGCGACGCAGGGTATGCGGTTCACCGATGCCTACGCGGCCGCACCGGTCTGTACGCCAACCCGGGCCGCGATCATGACCGGGCAATCGCCGGCCCGCTTGCGAATCACCAACCACACACCCGACCGCGCGTCGTTCACGCCCAAGAACGCAAAGCTGCTACCGGCGGCGATGCACAATCACTTGGCGCGGGAGCGTATCACCATTGCCGAACGCCTGAAGCAAGCCGGTTATGCAACGGCGTTCATGGGCAAGTGGCATCTCTCCGGCGGCGGCCGCGGCCAGCCAGAGTTCGAGCCGACCGCCCAGGGCTTCGACATTAACATTGGCGGTTGCGGCTACGGAGGCCCGCCGACGTTTTTCGACCCGTATAAGATTCCGAATCTGAAAGACCGCCGCGAAGGTGAGTACCTGCCCGACCGATTAGCCGACGAGGCAATCGACTTCATGCAAGCCAATCGAGATCGCCGCTTCGCGTTGTTCCTGTGGAATTACACGGTGCACTGGCCGATGGAAGCACCCGAGCCGTTGCTAAAAAAATACGCCGACCGCAAAGGCCCTGGGCTGAAAGATACCCGCTATGGGGCAATGATCGAGGCGATGGACCGGTCCATCGGCCGCGCGCTGGCTGAAATCGATCGCCTGAAATTAACTGACAACACGCTGTTGATTTTCACATCCGACAACGGCGGCTTCGGCGGCGTCGCCGACAATCGCCCGCTCCGCGAAGCGAAGGGGCACCTGTACGAAGGGGGCATTCGTGTGCCGCTGATCGTTCGCTGGCCCGGCAAGATCGAAGCCGGTTCCACGTCGGCCGTGCCGGTCATCAGCATGGATCACTTTCCAACTGTGCTGGAAGCCGCCGGGCTGAAGCCCGCGGATGATACGCCAATCGATGGCGAAAGCCTACTGCCGTTGTTCGCCGGCGAAGCGCTGCGGCGCGATGCGATTTATTTTCACTACCCCAACTACGCCTGGCACCGATCCAACCGCCTGGGCGGAGCCATTCGCAGCGGGAAGTGGAAGTTGATCGAAAGGTTCGACGACAATTCGCTGGAACTGT
>CALBTA010000461.1 GCA_937967755.1 uncultured Planctomycetaceae bacterium
GACCATCGGAATCACACGGCAGAGGATGGTTTTGTGCCGACCAACCCTCGCGTCGGCGGCAGTCTTAATGGGGAAAGTAACTTCCGTGGAGTCCTTCGTAATCGTCAGCGGTTCGGTCGTCGCCCCTTTCGGCAGACCAATCAGTTCGATCTTTGCTTCACCATTGAAGTCATGTTTCTTCTCGATGTTGACCAGCAGTTGCGTTTCCTTCCCTTGCTCTACAGCGGTTTTACCAATAGCCAAATTGAAGAACATATCGGCGACTTCCAAGTCGGCCATCTGGCTGGCTACTTCGACCCGCCCGCCCCCATGCGGGGCGCTGCCGGTGACAACGATCTTCCAAGGACCAATCGCCGCGCTCGCATTGGCGGTGACCGGAATGACCGCTTCGTTCTGCCCTTCGGGAATACTGATCGAACCCGACGAACCAATGCCGGGCGGATTATAGAGCATGCGAATCGCAATCGGGGCGGTGAAACCTTCGTCCCGCGTGGCGACGACTTTCAGTTGCATCGACCCATTGCGAACCAGCGGAGCTTTGGGCTGCACGATGTCGATCTTAAACGGGGCCGCCTTCGTCACCGCAGCGGCCATGCGGTACGCGTTGTGACCATGAACGTCTCGGTTGTTCTGTCCGCGAACGAGCATAGTGCGTTGGTTCAAGTGGCCGACGATCTTCACGTTCTCATCCACCGGACGGCCTTGTAAATCAGCCAGTGCGCCAGCCGGCGCGGCTCCCTCGGCGGCGGTGAACAGCACAGGAATCTCGTTGCGGTTAGCCGGCATGGGCAGGGCCTCAAACGTCATGCCCGCGGGAAGTCCTTCGAAGGTCACATTCAGGTCGCCGCCGAAATTCGCCCGACTGGCGTTGACCATCAGGGCCATGCGGTTGCCGCTGGGGACGCTCAACGTCTGAGCGATATACCTAACCCGCTCGGGCAAGCTCATCGTCAATGAAGGAACTCGTGGGGCGATCTCAATTCGGTACGCATAGTCCGGCCCGCCGCTGCGCAGGTGGTCGCGGACTTCGATGAAGTAATCTCCATCGGCTGGCACATTGAATTGGGCGAGGCTGTCGGGGCTGCCGCTGTCGTCGTTGCTTACCACGCCGCCGCCTGTGGCGTTGCGAATGACTAGCACCGGATCGAGCGGCGAACGCAGCACGTTGCGGGCGAAGACGCGGACATCAAACTGCTGCCCTTTCTTCGCGGTGATTTTGAAGTAATCGCTATCCCCATCTTCGCCAATGACACCGTGCAACGCGCCGGGGGCCGTCGCGGCCGTGGCCTCTTTGATGTTGTTGTTCGGCTCGGCTTCGATAGCGTTGGCCAGGTCGCTCACGCGAATGCCGTTACCGCTGGGAGCGATGCCTTGATCGTCTTGGGCGAACAGTTCGGCGTCGCCGCTTTCGCTGGCCGGAATCATCAACTGCTGCTTCCGCTCGCCGGCAGCGTCGCCAATCCAGGTGACTTCAACGGTCTCGCCCGATTTGCCGCCGGCGGGAACGATCGCGCGGGGCCGCGGAAACGTACCGATGTGCAGGCAGTACTTAGAATTGCCGTCGCCGCCGTAGGCGCTTTCGCGAACTTGCACGATGTACTTGCCATCTTCCGGGGCGATGATCGAGCAGAGGCAATCTTGCCGTAGCAATGCCGCATCGTCGCTGCGCGCCAGTTCGAAACGCTTTTCGTTGAGGATCGCCAGATAGGGATCGAAGAAGGTGTTGCCCAGCCGCAGGCCCTCGAGTTCGGCCGTGATCCGCTCGCCCTGATTCGCATTTACGACGAAGTGATCGACGTCTTCCGTCTGCACGACGCCGTAGACGGTGGTGTCCATGCCGACCGCTTGCGGGGCGGCGAAATCGTTGTTCGGTTCAACTTCCGCGACTTGCGGCAGCGCGCCGACGGAGAGCAAACGAAGATCTGTGATGCCGGTTTCCGTGCGAATGCGCACGCCATGAAAACCCAAACGGGCCTCCGGCGCGACCTTAAGCTTTGCCTTGATCGTCGAGGCGTTTACGACCTCGAAGCCGGTCACTTCGATGCCGCCTTCGTAGAACATCAGTTCCTTGGCGTCTTCCAGCCGCGCGCCGCGCAGCGTCAATTCGGTTTCCATGCCGCGCTGCAGCCCCGGCGGATCGATCGCCGTGAAGGTCGGCTGAATGGCCGAGGCT
>CALBTA010000462.1 GCA_937967755.1 uncultured Planctomycetaceae bacterium
GCGACGGAGTCCCTCGCCCGGTCTATTCGACGTCATGCGTGTCGTTCGCATATGTGTATTCTTCCATCGCTGCTGCCCTTCGTAGCCGTCTCGAAATTTAACCTGGCTGCTCCAAACTCTGGCGGGCTATGCTACCCCTATGTAGGATAGCAGCTTTTGCGAAACCGTCATTGCGTTGAACCCCGAGAACTACATGCGTTCAATATTCACACCAGCCTTTCCGTTACTCATTATCGTCTGCCTGGGACCCGGTCTCACCGTTGGCCTGGCCGCCGAACCCGTCGATACGACTGAGAAGTTAGTTGCCGCCGTTCGCAATGGCAGTGAGGGCGAGACGATCGAAATTGCCGCTGGCCTGTATGAATTAAAAGCCCCGCTAGAGCCGAAGGCCGGCATGACCCTCAAGGGCGCTGGCGTCGACCAGACGATCATCACCCACGCCGCTTCGTGGAAGCCGTCGACCGCGACGCTGCCCGACCCTGAAATGCGAACCAAGGGGATGGACACGCACGCTTACCTCATTCGCCTGCAAGATAAGGCTGCCGGCGTCACCATCACCGGCATCACTCTGCGCGGCCCGCACATGCACGGAGCGATCTTTGGCTTCGGGAACGACGATTTGCATCTGCATCACCTGAAAATCGAAGACACGCTCTGGTCTGGAATCCGCACCTTCAGCATGCAACGGGCGAAGATTCATGATTGCCAATTCATCGACGCCGGCGGGCGTTGGCAACGCGGTGCTCCCGGAGAGAAGGGGGGCATCACAGGCGGGGCGATCTTTGCGATTTGGATGAAGGATAGCGAGATTGCCCACAACCGTTTCACGCGAACGAAGATGGACAAGCCCAACGAGTTTTACGGTATCAAAGTTCGGCAGGCGAAACGCTGCCGCATTCATCACAACACCATCGCAGTGAACTTCTCGATCGAAATGCCGTTTGAGAACGACGAGGATGTTGAGATCGATCACAACATTTGCCACGGCACGATTTCGCTGCCCAAGCACGCAGGCGGACCGGTCCCCGAAAGCGGCCGCACGTTTCACATTCACCACAACTGGATCACCAAAAGCTACGCCATTGAATTCCCGCGCAACGGCATCGAAATTGCTCACAACCTGTTCGACTTCGACGTGAAGGACGACGGCGGCAACCTAATCTCCGGCTTTGGCAAGGCCGCAGCGGCCGGGCCGGCTTCGTTTCACAACAACCTGATTAGCAACCCGGGCCGGGGCGTGATCTGGATCAATGAGCCGTACAACAACCTGACGGTGCGGAACAATCACATCATCACCCGCACCACGCCGACGCCCCGCACCGAAGGCTTGTTTGGCTTTAACCGCGAGTGCGACTTCAAAACGTTCACATTCACCAACAACATTATCGAGTGCCAAGGCCAGGCTCGCCCGCTGTTGCGGCGCGACGAAAGCTACGCTGCAACAATCACCAACAACCGCCTGATCAACGTTGCCGACACCGATCGTTACGAGAACGCCAAGACCGAAGCCCCCGTCGGCCTGGAAGAGCCGCTAAAGTTCACCTGCGGGGTCCACGACGAAGTCACCGTGGATGGCTGGACCGCCAGACGGCATGAGGGTCGCGCACGCTAAACAGCCCATACGTGGACAATGCCCGCGATGTCGGCTGCGGCGATGCGGTTGCCGCCCGGGCTGATGGCGATGGCGGAGAGCCAGTCTTTGAACTGGCCACCGCGTGGCTTATGCAGCGTGGCAACGTTTTTTCCGTCGGCAGTCTTAGTAACGTGAATGACCGTATCGCGGCCTGACGAGAGCAGATGCTGTCCGTCACTGGTGAATGCGACGTCGCAAACGCCGCCTTTGTGCGTTGCCAGCGTGCGGATTTCCTGGCCCGATCGCGCGTCGATCAGATAGACGTTGGCGTCGCCTGTCTCGCCGCCGCAGCCGACGACCAACGTTTTTCCGTCTTGCGAGAACGCCGAAGCCACAAAGCCCCGCCCCATCCACTTGCCCCAGGTCGTACCGTAGCCGTAGGAATTGTCCCGAACTTTCACGTCAGGAAACTTCACGACCAACAGATCGACAAGCAACTCGCCGGTATCAGCGGCAAAGATCTTCGCCTGAGCGGGCGGGCGGTCGAAACTTCCGCGGCTGGCGCGATACTCAGAGATGAGTACTTTTGTTGCGTCAGCGGTGATCGCGACAGAAACGACGCCGTTCATAGGGTGGGCCGGCCAGCGGCGTATTTCCTTGCGTGCCGGCAGGTCCCAAAGGATCGTCGTGCCGCCATCGTCCCCGGTCAGCACCCGCTTGCCGTCGGACGACATCGCCGCAGCCAATACCCAATCGTCATGGGCCTCGAGTGTCGCGGGGGACGTTTGGGTTTCCACCGAGATGCCCGGTTGTGAAAGCACTTCCTCCTCGTTGCTTTTGTCGCGTTTGATTTGGCGGCGGCGCTGGGCGATATCGATCACCGCTTCGGCCTGACCCGTTGGCGGCCCGGTCATGTCCCAAATACGGACGGAATGATCGAGGCTGGTCGAAATCAGCGTCTTCCCATCGGGCGACGTTAGCAAATGCGTCACGCCGTTGGTGTGGCCGTCTAATCGCCGCACGGGGTGGATATTGTCCGCCCGATCTTTCAGCGCGCCATCCTTCTGTTGAAGTTCGGTTCGCTCGACCACGTCGCCCGTCAAATCCCACAGGTAAAGTTGCCCGTCGCGGTTGCCGGCGACGATGTGGTCATCGCCAGTGAACGCCACCGCCGTTGGCCAATTGCCTTCGAACGTGAGTTGGTGGGTGAGGTTGGCTGCTTGAAAATCAGGCATGGTCGTTCACCTTGAAGAATGGAATTCCGACCGCATCATGATACCCCGTTTTCCAGAAGACGTGTAATGGAAGCGCCTACGGCCAACCCTTTGCGGCTGGTACGATGGCAAGATGAGTTGGATTATTTACGGTGCATATGGATATACGGGTAAGCTCATCGCCGAAGAGGCGGCGCGGCGGAAGCTGCGTCCGATTCTTGCCGGGCGGGATGCGTCGAAGGTGGACTCGCTCGCCCAACGGCTAGAGTTGGAGGCCCGCACTTTCTCATTGGACGACTACCATGCCATCGTCGGGCAATTGCAACAGTGTGATATCATCCTCAACTGTGCCGGGCCGTTTTCGAAGACCGCCGCGCCATTGATGGAAGCTTGCCTGGCCGCGCAGACGCACTACTTGGACATCACTGGTGAACTGGACGTGATCGAAGCGGCCGCCGCACTTGACGACCGGGCGAAGGAAGCGGGCGTCATCCTCATGCCCGCGGTTGGGTTTGATGTCGTTCCAACCGATTGCCTGGCGGCGATGCTGAAAGAGAAGTTGCCCAGCGCCACACAGTTGCAGCTTGCCTTGGCCGCTTTGACGCAGGTCAGCCGCGGCACGTCGCGCACGATGGCCGAGATGCTTCCCGCCGGCGGACGCGTGCGCAGGGATGGAGAGATCATCCGCGTGCCGCTGGCTCACAAATCGCAAAGCGTGGCCTTCGCCGATCGCCGCAGGCAAACGGTCACCATGCCGTGGGGCGACGTGTCGTCGGCGTATTATTCGACCGGCATCGAGAACATCGAAGTCTACTTCGCCCTGCCCAAGTGGCAGATTAAGTGGCTGATGCGGCTACGCGGTTTGTTGCCGCTGATGGGATTGTGGCCAATTTCGGCACTGCTGAAGTCACTCGCCACGCCGCGCGAAACCGGCCCTTCCGTCGAATCGAGAAGCCAAAGCCGCGCTCAACTGTGGGGGAAGGTAAGCGACGAAGCAGGCTGCGAAGTCGCAGCAACCATGACCACTCCCAACGGCTACTCGTTGACCGTGGACACCGCGCTGGCAGCGGTGGAGCGAATCCTGTGGAACAAGTCTCCAGACTTGTTCGAGAAAGTGCAACGCACGGACAAGTCTGGAGACTTGTTCCACGATCTCGGCTTCCAAACACCCAGCGGGGCTTTCGGCAGCGAGTTTGTTTTGCAGTTTGACGTGGCGATGCAGTGGGTTGACTCGGATGATTCGTGACATGAAAATCGGTTCAATTGAATTGAGATTCATTTGATGGAGCGGTCATGTCGCAGGCTTTGAACGTTATCGACAACGACGCTGCCTCGTGCGCAAGTCGGTTGAAAGTGTTGGCGGACGACACGCGGTTGGCCGTGATCGAACAGTTGCTAGACGGCCCCAAGCATGTCGGCGAAATCAACGAATCGCTTGATATCGAGCAAAGCCTGCTCTCCCACCATTTGAAAGTGTTGCGCGACGCCCACCTGGTCACTTCCGAACGGGACGGAAAACAAGTTCTGTACCAACTGGCCGACGACGTGAAAGGCAAACGTAAGGCGCGTGCCATCGACCTCGGGTGCTGCTCAATCACGTTTGACTAAGTCCCAGCACTGCAATATTCCGCAATCCGCAATCAATGACTCCTCGCCCGCTACCCGCGACGCTCATCGCCGAAGCCTTAGGCACGTTCCTGCTCGTGCTGCTGGGTTGTGGCGCTGTTCATGTTGCAGTGTTGCTGGATGATTTGAATGGCCTGTGGCAAGTCGGCATCGTCTGGGGCGTGGCGATCATGCTGGCGATTTATGTTTGCGGGCCGGTTAGCGGTGCCCACATCAACCCTGCGATCACCATCGGCCTGGCGGCGTGGAATTTGTTTCCCAAGAGTCGGGTGCTGCCGTACATCGGCGCGCAGATGGTCGGAGCGTTCATCGCCGCCGCGGTGTTGTATGTGATGTTCGCGCCGCATTTGGCGAAACTGGAAAAAGAAAAACAGGTCACCCGTGGGCGGCCAGGCAGCGAAATTTCCGCCATGTGTTACGGAGAGTACTTTCCCAACCCCGGCGCGCTGGCGGGCGGAGACGAAGTTTACAGCGCGGCCGAACATGCGGAGTTGAACAAGCTGGTCAGCCAACGGGTCGCCTGTTTGGCGGAACTGCTGGGGACGGCGATTTTGGCCTTGGTGGTGGTCGCTGTAACCGAACCGGCCAATACCGGCGGCCCGCGGAACCTGGCTCCGGTGTTCATCGGTTTAACGGTCGCCGCGTTGATTTGCATCATCGCCCCGCTCACGCAGGCATGCTTCAATCCAGCCCGCGATTTCGGCCCGCGGCTATTCGCCTACTTCGCCGGATGGGTAAGCATCGCGCTGCTCGGCCCGCGGGGGCTGGGCTTTTTGACCGTTTACTTCGTTTCGCCGAGTGTCGGTGCGACGTTAGGGGTCGGGGTTTATCAGTTGGTGTTGAGGAAGTATGTAGTTGAGGTTCAATCTGAGGAAGGCGTATGAGATTCGTAGATAATAGCTGCGGAGCAGCGGCATCGATTAGCCTGGGGCGTCAGCCCCAGGTTCCGTCGCGCACGCTCAATGTAAGCCCCGGTAGGGGCGACATAATACATGAACGCCCGCACATGCCGCCCCTGCCGGGGCTTCGCAACAGAATTGCGTCACGATTCCTGGGGCTGACGCCCCAGGCTAACGCATTGCGTCCCTCCGGGACTGGACGTGACGCAATTCTCTCGGTGATCTGTTTCAGCATTTTTTGTGTCGCCGTAACGCTCGTGTATTCCGCGTTCGCAGATGAGAAGGGGCAAGCGTTGCGCGCCGATGCCGACTACACCGCCCACCGCAGTGATCCGATCAACCATGACGTTGATTTCTCGTTCATCGTTACGCCGCCATATCAGTGCAAGGTGCTGCAGGTGTGGGTGCCGGTTCCGCAATCCGACTATGCCCAGCAGGTTGGCGATAGCACCTTCACAACGTTTCCGTTGGAAGTGAAGCCAAAGATCGGTACCGAACCGGTCTACGGCAACCGCTTCGCCTACTTTGAGTTCCAAAATCCCAAAGGGGCGCAGATCATTCGCCACCGGTTCGCTGCCACGGTTTGGAATCTGCACTGGAACGTGGAGGCTGAGAACGTTCGCACGGTCTCGAAATGGCCGGCTGACTTCGACCGCTACCTCCAGGCACCGAAGCTGAAAGATGAACAAGAATTGAATAAGGTGCTGCGGCAGTTCACTCACGAAGAAAGCAGTTCGGCCGGGGCGCTCGTCGCGGCGATGCGTTGGATCGATACGAATCTGCAATACGATCACGTGAACGCCTCGTTGAAGGCCGATGCCGACCATGCGTTTTCGCAGCGGCGCGGCCATTGCAGCGACTACCACGGCCTGTGCGCCACGATGGGCAGGGCGCTGGGCCACCCTTCGCGAGTGACTTACGGCATGGCCCTGTTCCCGAAGAATTCGCCTTCGCACTGCAAGATGGAAAGTTATCTGCCGCCGTACGGTTGGGTTAGCTTTGACCTTTCGGAAACGCAAAAGCTGGTGGCGACGATCAACGCGAACGAGCAGTTGAGCGGCGATGAAAAGCAAGATCTTTCTGCGCAAGCGCGGGCGCGCATGATGGCCGGCTTTCGTGAAAACAGTTGGCTGCTGCTGACGAAAGGAACCGACTATGAGCTGGTTCCGAAAGCGGCGGAGAAAGTTCGCGTCGTGCGGACCGCCTACGTCGAAGCGGATGGCGAAGCGTTGCCCGACCCCGATCCGGCGAATACCGAAAAGCGTGAGTTCGCCTGGATGACCTCGCACAAATTCACTGCCGACAAAGAATTCAAATTGCCGTTCAAAGACTTCACGACGCTGAACATCGAACATCCAACATCGAACCTTCAACATCGAACGCAAGCGGCCGAACACCGAACACCGAAAGCCGAAAACCAATGATTCGCTTCATCATGATCGGCGGCTTCCTCGGCGCCGGTAAGACGACAACCATCGGGCGCCTGGCGAAGGCGTATCAGGACCGCGGCTTGAAGGTTGGCATCGTCACGAACGACCAGGCGACCGATCTGGTCGACACGAATACGCTGCGCAGCCAGGGCTTTGAAGTGGGCGAGGTCGCCGGGGCTTGCTTTTGTTGCAACTTCAACGAACTGACCGATACTGTCGCCAAGCTATCTCAAGACGAACGCCCCGATGTGGTGATAGCCGAGCCGGTAGGAAGATACACCGACTTGGTCGCGACAGTCATTAAGCGGCTGATGAAGCTGCACGGCGGGCAGTTCAGCATTGCTCCGTATGGGGTGATCCTGAAGCCGTCGCACGGGCAGCGCATCCTCAGCGGCAGCGCGAAAGCGGGGTTCTCACCCAAGGCGGCTTACATCTTCAAGAAGCAGCTTGAGGAGGCCGACTTCCTGTTGGTCAACCGCATTGATGAACTGTCGCCTGAGAAGGTCGATGAGTTGCAAGCCTTGCTTCAAGGTGAATCGCCAGACGTTTCGATTCTGCGCATTTCAGCGAAGACCGGCGAAGGTTTCGATGGGTTGACCGAGATGCTTGATCAACAAGGGAACTTCGGCCGGCGGATCTTGGATCTCGACTATGACATCTACGCCGAAGGCGAGGCGGAACTCGGTTGGCTGAACAGTTCGCTTTCGGTCCGCGGGGACAAAGCACTCAGCTTGGACCGCCTGTTGCTTGAGATCACTACGAGTTTGCAAGCGAAGTTGGAAGCCGAAAGCGCCGAAACGGCTCACCTAAAAGTGATCGGCTTGTGCGACGGCGCTTACGCGGTGGCGAACCTGATCAGCAGCGACAGCCCGGCGGAACTCTCTTTGCCATCGGCTTGCGATACAAAAAGCGCCGACCTGGTCATCAACGCCCGCGTGGCAACCGATCCGTCGCTGCTGCAATCGCTGGTCGAGGAGGCCGTCGGCGAAGCCTGTTCCGCACTGGGCGTGACGGCAGAATTCCGCCAAACCCAAAGCTTTCGCCCCGGGCGGCCGGTGCCGACGCACCGGTTTGGGGCGGATGAGTCTTAGCGCAACGGTACTCGACCGTCTCGTGGCACAAGTCTGCAGCCCTCTGTTGCTACGCGCTTTCCCTGCGCCTCAGAACGCTGACGAGTTCGGCTACGATCAACCGGTGATGGGAATTTGCGCTGTCTTCACGGTGGGTGAATTGATTGTCAGGCGGCGCGCCCTTCGATTATAATGACCCTCTCGCCAAATCCTTCCTCAATCAACCCCGCGCCGTCTTTGCCGAGGCTTTCGATGTCTTGCATTTCGCTGGTTCGTTCGCTGGTCGTCCTATCCTCATTCGCCAGCTTCTTGCTTGTCAACGTGAGTCAAGCGGACGAGGTTCACTTCAACCGCGACATTCGCCCGTTGCTGTCTAACTACTGCTTCGAGTGCCATGGGCCGGATGAGGGGACGCGGCAGACCGACTTGCGTTTCGACGACGAGGAGATTGCGTTTTCCGACTTGGATAGCGGCGCGCAGGCGATCGTGCCGGGCGATCTGAAGGATAGCGACATGTTCCGGCGGATCACGTCTGACGATCCCGACGAACAAATGCCTCCGCCTGACTTCAAAAAGCAACTCAACGAAACGCAGATCGCCCTGATCAAAAAGTGGATTGAGGACGGCGCGAAGTGGGAACCGCATTGGAACCAGGTTCGCCCGCAGCGCGGCGAATTGCCCGCGGCAGTTGCCGAGTGGAAACCGGCAGGCCCGATCGATCAGTTCGTTCAAGCTCGATTGAAGGATGAAGGCGTTGCGCCGGCGGCCGAAGCCGACAAGCGGACGTTGATTCGCCGTTTGTATTTCGATCTGACCGGACTGCCGCCGTCGCCAGCGGAGGTCAAGGCGTTTGAACAGGACAACTCGCCCGATGCGTATGATAAAGTTGTCGAGCGGTTGCTCGCCAGCGAACAATTCGGCGAGCGGATGGCCGTCTGGTGGTTGGACGTGGGTCGCTACGCCGACAGCATCGGGTATCACAGCGACACGGCGCGCGACGTCTGGATGTACCGCGATTACGTGATTCGTTCATTCAATGAAAACAAGCCGTTCGACCAGTTCACCGTCGAGCAACTGGCGGGCGATTTGCTGCCCGACCCGACGAACCAGAACAAGATTGCCTCAGGCTACAACCGCCTGCTGCAAACGACCGAAGAAGGGGGCGCTCAGCCGAAGGAGTATATGGCGAAGTATATGGCCGACCGAGTTCGCAACGTCTCGGAAGTTTGGATGGGCGCGACGATGGGCTGCGCCGAGTGCCACGACCATAAGTACGATCCGTACACGCAGGAAGATTTTTACAGCATGGCTGCGTTCTTTGCCGACATCAACGAGCCAGGCGTCGGCAAGCGCAAAGCGACCGCCATTCTATCGCCGGAGTACGAGGAAAAGCTGAAGGCCATCGACGAGCAAATCGCCCAGGCGGAAGCGGCGCTCACGCTGCCCAATGACGAACTCGACAAAGCCCAGACCCAATGGGAAGCCGAGCTTCGCGAGAAGCTAAAGACCACTGCGCGGAGCGACTTCGTTTGGATCGACGATCAAAATGTTCCCCAAGGAACCAAAAGCGGCGATTGGAATTACATCTCCAAGGAGCAAGGCCCGGTTCACAGCGGCAGCCAATCGCGGAAGCAATCCTCCGGCGGGAACGTGCAGCACTACCTGCACCAGGCGAAGGAGACGATCAAAGTCGGCGAGGGGGAGATGCTGTTCGCTTACGTCTACCTCGACCCGGAGAACCCGCCGCAAGAGATCATGCTGCAATTCAACGACGGCAGTTGGGAACACCGGGCGTTTTGGGGCGAGGACAAAATTCCCTACGGCCAAATTGGAAGCAACGCCCCCAATCACTTGAAGATGGGGCCACTGCCTAAAGCGGGTGAGTGGGTTCGCTTGGAAGTTTCGCCGGAGAAGGTCGGCTTGAAACCCGGCAGCCAAATCAACGGCTTCGCCTTCACGCAATGGGGCGGAACGGTCTACTGGGATGCCGCCGGCATCAACCGTGATGGCATCGGCCTGCCGCAAAATCTCGTCGATGCGATCCAACTCGATGCTGACAAACGAACCAAGGAACAGGCGGATGCCCTGGCGAAGCACTTCCGCATCTCAGCCCCGCAACTGGCCGAAACACGGGCGAAGATCGACGCGCTGAAAAAGCAGAAGGAAACCGCCGCCAAACAAAACCAGATGATGTTGATTACCCAGCGGGTCAGCCCGCGCGAGATGCGCATTCTGCCCCGCGGTAATTGGCTGGATGATTCCGGCAAGGTCGTGCTGCCGCGCACGCCGGCGTTCATGAAATCGCGTGATATCGGCGATCGCAGGGCGAACCGGTTGGACCTTGCCGAGTGGATTCTCGATCCCGAAAACCCGATGACCGCGCGGGCACAAGTGAACCGGCTGTGGATGTTGTTCCACGGGCATGGGCTGGCCCGCACGCTGAACGACCTAGGCGGTCAGGGCGAGTGGCCGACGCACCCGAAGCTGCTCGATTGGCTGGCGGTCGAGTTCGTCGAAAGCGGTTGGGACGTGAAGCACATGGTGCGGATGATGGTCACGTCGAATACCTACAAGCAAACATCGCGCCCCTCGCCCGAGTTGCGTCTGCGTGATCCCAACAACAAACTGTTCGCACGGCAATCGAGATTCCGTCTTGACGCCGAATTCGTTCGCGACAACGCGCTCGATATCAGCGGCTTGCTCGTGAAGGATATCGGCGGGCCGAGCGTGAAGCCGTACCAACCGGCCGGTTATTGGCAGCACTTGAATTTTCCGCAGCGCCGTTGGCAGAAGGACTCCGGTGACTCGCTTTACCGCCGCGGGCTTTACACCTGGTGGCAGCGGACGTTCCTTCATCCCAGTTTGTTGGCATTCGACGCCCAAAGCCGCGAAGAGTGTACCGCCCAACGCCCCCGCAGCAACACGCCGCAACAGGCGCTGGTCTTGTTGAACGACCCGACTTACGTCGAGGCGGCCCGTGTATTCGCCGCGGAGATTGCCAGCCAAGAGGGTGACGCCAACACCCGCCTGGATTGGGCGTTTCAAAAGGCCCTACAGCGAGACCCCAGCGACGCCGAGGCGGCCATCTTGCACAAGTTGCACACCAAGCACCTGGCTGAATACCAGTCCGACGAAGCGGCCGCCAAAGCGCTGACCAGCGTTGGCGACGCCCCAGCGGCAACCGATATCAACGCCGCCGAACTAGCCGCCTGGACCAGCGTCGCCCGCGTGATATTAAATTTACACGAGACAATCACAAGGTATTGACCCTCCCGTGGAACAGGTCTCCCGACCTGTTCGTCAAAAACAAACTGCTCCATGACCGAGAGTCGAACAAGTCTAGAGACTTGTTCCACGAAATTATGAACCAGTACCTCCTTGATCAAACACGCCGTACGTTCCTCCGCCATAGCAGCATCGGTATTGGTACCGCGGCCATGGCTTCGATGTTCGGGTCGAGTGCGCCGTTCGCGGCGTCGCCAGAATCACCACGCGACGGAGCGCTGAAGCAATTGCACTTCCCGCAAAAGGCGAAACGCGTGATTTTCCTCTGTCAGGCAGGCGGTCCGTCGCATTTGGAAACTTACGACTACAAGCCGGAGCTTGCTAAACTCGATGGCAAACCGATGCCCAAATCCTTTACCGAAGGGCAGCCGATCGCCCAATTGCAAGGCAGCCGCAACAATTTGAAATGCCTTGGCCCGCAGCACCCGTTTAAGGAGTGGGGTGAATCCGGGCAGTCGATCAGCGAGGCCTTGCCGCACATCGGCAGCATCGCGGATGAAATCTGCATCATCCGTTCGCTGCACACGCAAGCGATCAACCACGACCCGGCCCACACCTTCATGAACACCGGCACCACCATCTCCGGCCGGCCCAGCATGGGAAGCTGGTTGTGGTACGGGCTGGGCAGCGAGGCGAACGACTTGCCCGGCTTCGTCGTGTTGACCAGCGTCGGTGGCGGGCAAAGCCAGCCCATCGCCAGCCGCCAATGGCACAGCGGGTTCCTGCCCAGCAAGTTCCAAGGCGTGCCGTTCCACAGCAAGGGCGATCCGGTGCTCTACCTCAATCGCCCCGGCGGAGTCAACCTGACCCAGCAGCGCGACGTCGTCGACAGCGTGCAAGAGATGAACAGGCTGGGCGACAAGGTCCTGGACGATCCCGAAATCGCCACCCGCATCAGCCAGTACGAGATGGCGTTCAAAATGCAGGCGAGCGTTCCGGAATTGATGGACGTTTCACAGGAGCCAAAGAACGTGCTGGACCTCTACGGAGTGAAAGGCATCGACGGATCTTTCGCCGGCAATTGCCTGGTCGCCCGGCGGCTTGCGGAACGGGGCGTGCGTTTCATTCACCTTTATCACCGCGGTTGGGATCACCACGGCGGGGTTAAAGGGGGCGTTCAAAACACCGCGCGGCTGGTCGATCAAGGCTCCGCCGCGTTGGTGAAGGACCTGAAGCAGCGCGGCATGCTGGAAGACACCCTCGTGGTTTGGGGCGGCGAATTCGGCCGCACGCCGATGGCCCAAGGCAGCGGCCGCGACCATCACATCAAAGGTTTTTCGATCTGGATGGCCGGCGGCGGTGTAAAACCCGGCTTCAGTTACGGGGCAACCGACGAGTTGGGCTACAACGCCGCCGAAGACATCGTCCCGGTCCACGACCTGCAC
>CALBTA010000463.1 GCA_937967755.1 uncultured Planctomycetaceae bacterium
CGCACATCGAGGTCTTCATGAGATAGCGCCGCCAGCAACGGCGCGGTCCATTGTTGGTCGGCATCGCCCAATTCGCCCAGCGCAACCACGGCGGCGAAAGCGATTTCGCCATCGCGGCTGGCGGCCTGTTGGCTCAGCAGACCAATCGCGGCTTCGTGCTGGGAGATTCGCCACAGGGCTTGCGCGGCGGCGATTTGGTACAGTGCGTCGTCCGACTTCAGCGCCGCTTCAAGGACAGGCACTGCTTCCTTCGCGGCCGGGCCGATCCTTCCCAGCGAAACCGCGCCGCGGCGGTGGACGTCAGCATCGTTCAACGTGCTCTCCAGCGCCTTGACGATCTCGCCAACGGCCGGCGCGGCCGCTTCGCCGAAATGCCCTAGAGCGTCGATGGCGTACCAGCGGGTTTCCATCTGACGATCAGACAACGCCTTGGCCAAAGCAGGCACGGCGACCTCGGCCGGCGCATCGATTCGCCCCAACAGATAGGCCGCCCGGCGGCGAACATCGCGGTCTTGATGCGAAAGTTGTTCAACGTACTGCTGGGCGGAAATCTGGGGCGAAGCGTTTCCCCCATCCAGAGCACTTGCAGCCGGCTGTTGAGCGACCCCGCCGGTCCCAGCGCACAGCAAGGTGAAAAAGGGCAGTATCAAGGTGGTAATTTGCCGAATGGGAGTCACAGTTTCGCCGCTTTTCGATCGGATTTCTGCCCCGCAGGCTTATCGTAGTCAGTTTTCTCCGCCGAGGTGCATTGAATGCAGCATTTATTTAGTACAATGCGGGAGGTGGCATCATCCAACAGTGGGGGAATCCGGAGGGTGTTGTGATGGAAGTTACTGTATCGAGTTTGGACCGGTGCGCCCTGATTTTATGCAAGGGTGCACTCGATGAGAACGCGCGGCACCCACTGATGGATACCGTGCAGCCGCTGGTCACGGAAGGGGCGAAGATTCTGATCGACATTTCCGACGTTGAGCGCATCAACTCCGAAGGCATCGCCGCGATGGTGCAGCTTGTCAACGAGGCAAAGGAGCAAGGCTGCCAGGTGGTATACGCCGCGCCGGGGAAATTCGTCAGCGAAGTCTTGCACGTCACGCGGCTGGAAAACTATTTCGAAGTTGCCGCAACCCGGGACGAAGGTCTGGAACTTTTGGGTGTCGCCGATATCTCATCCGCGTGAAGGGCGCGCCGGTCACGTTAGCTTGGCTTCGATTTCGCCAACACGCAACGCAGCCCGACGGCGTCGTCGCGCAGTTCTTTGGCGAAGCCTTGGCGGAAACGGCTAGTGCACTTGCCGGCCTTGTCTTTCCAGCTTCCGCCGCGGGCGACGAATTGCTTGACGTCGTCGCCCTGAAACACGCTGCCATCGGTTGGCGCTTTCTCGTAGTTGTCGTGCCAGGGGTCGGCCGTCCATTCCCATAGATAGCCGTGCACATCATACAGGCCCCAAGGGTTCGGCTTCTTCGCGCCCACCGGCGGGTCGTTGCCGGCGGCATTGCCCGTATGCCAACCGAACTCGTCGAGCTTTTCTGCATCGTCTCCGAACGAGAATGCCGTATCAGTTCCTGCCCGGGCCGTGTATTCCCATTCGGCCTCGGTGGGAAGGCGAATGACCTGATCGGCGGCAATCAATTTGGCGGCTCGCATCAACTCGGTCGCTTTTGTGCAGAATGAAACGGCTTCCGCATGGGAAAGCATCTCGACCGAGTTGCGATCCCCCTTCCAGCGGCTAGGGTTCTCGCCCATCACGGCTTGCCACAGGTTCTGCGGCACTTCGTACTTGGCGATGTGGAAGTCGTAGGCGAGAGTAACTTCCCGCGCCGGCTGCTGATCGGCCGGGCCTTCGCCGGATCCCATCTTGAACGACTTGGGAAACTTGCCCTCGCCGGGGATGATGTGGATGAATTCGGCGTGAAACGTTGTGAGAAGTTTCACTTGTGCGTCGGTAGGTTCGGCGGAGATTGCGAATTGAGGATGGCAAATTGCGAATTGCGACATGAAGGCTATCGCCAAACAGGCCCCGAAGCGTCGCGCCGTCAATCTGCAATCTACAATTCTCATTTTTCAATTTGCACGAAGAGAAGGTAGTAGGCACACTCCGTGTGCCGTAACTGAGACGGGACCGCCTCCATTTTTTTTCGGACGGCACACGGAGTGTGCCTGCTACTATTTTTTAAGCTGGTCCGTTGCTGCCGGCTGAAATGTTGCCATCCCGGAATGCGGCGGCCATGGCCCGCGGCACTTCGGCTTCGGCCAGGATCAGCTTGGCGCGGTTGTCGGCGACCTTGGCTTTCATCTCTTGCTCGAAGGCGACTGCTTCGGCGCGACGCTGTTCGGCTTCGGCTCGCCGCATGCGGGTGTCAGCTTCGGCCTGGTCGACGCTCAAACGTGCTCCGACGTTCTCGCCCACGTCGATATCCGCGATGTCGATCGACACGATGGCAAATGCCGTCTGGGCGTCGAGGCCACGGTCGAGAACTTTCCTAGTGATCATGTCCGGGTTTTCGAGCACACCCTTGTGCGATTCGGCGGAACCGATGGCGGAGATAATGCTCTCACCGACACGGGCGATGATCGTGTCTTCCGTCGCGCCGCCGATCAGTTGTTCCAGGTTGGTGCGGACCGTCACCCGGGCGCGGACGCGCAGTTCGATGCCGTCCATCGCAATGGCGCTGAGAATATTCTTGCCGCTGCGCTGCGGGTCGGGGCATTCAATCACCTTGGGCAGCACGCTGGTGCGCACCGCGTCGACCACATCGCGCCCGGCGAGGTCGATGGCCGCGGCCCGGTCGAAATCGAGTTCGATCCCCGCCCGCTGTGCAGCGATGACCGCTTGCACAACGCCCAGTACGTTACCGCCGGCAAGGTAGTGAGCCTCCAGCCGCTTAGTACTGATGCCGTGCTTGCGCCCGATATCCAACCCCGCCTGAACCGCCATGACCTTGGCGGTAATCATCACCTTGGGGTTCACTTGCCGCAGGCTCATGCCGATCAGGCTGAGGAGGCTGACGTCGGCCCGCGACATGTAGGCTTGCAGCCAGAGGTTGCCGTAAGCGAACGCGACGATCACGAAAACCAACGCCGCAATCACCGCCACGACCGCGCCGACGATCAGCCAGATTCCGATGTTTCCCCCTTCCTCCTGAGCGAGGATGAAAGGCAAGTGCAGCAGAGCGGTAAGTAACGTCATGGGTTCACCTCCGGCTGAGAATTCTCCCAAAATTGTATCGCGAAGGGCGACTGGAAGCGATGGCCCGATTCGCGGTGAACGTATTTGTTGTAGCGGAGTCGGGCCTGATACGGATCGTCAGGGACTGTCGAACTACTTGGATTCAATCCACCCGCCGCCCAGCACCCGGTCGCCGTCGTAAATGACAACCGCCTGCCCGGGGGCGACGCCGTAACAGGGCTCGTCGAAGGTGACTTCCAGTCGACCATCTGGCAAGGCGCAGGCCGTGGCAGCCTGGGCGGATGAGTTGTAGCGAATCTGTGCCGCACAAGCGAAAGGCCCGCTGGGTGGATTGACCAGCCAGTTCGTTCCGCTGGCGGTTAATGCATCGCGGGCTAACTCGTGCTTTTCCCCTAGCACGACGCGGCGAGTATCGTGTTCGATGCGCACGACGTAACGCGGCTCTCCCAACGCCACACGCAGACCGCGGCGCTGTCCGATGGTAAAGCGTTCAATGCCCGCATGTTCGCCGACGACGTCGCCCGCTGTGGTGACGATTTCGCCGGAGTTGTCGATGCCTGGCCGCCGCGCTTGAACAAACTCGTCATGCTTTCCTGAGGTGACAAAACAAATCTCCTGGCTGTCGCGCTTGTCAGCCACGCGCAAACCAACCTTGCCCGCCAACTCGCGAATCTTCGGCTTTTGAAAATCACCAACAGGCAACAGCATGCGGGAGAGGTACTTTCGAGCGATACCAAACAACACATACGATTGATCTTTGCCCTGGTCGCGGCCGCGCAGCAGCGCGGGCACTTCGGACCCGTCGACAGATTGCAAGCGCGCGTAGTGACCCGTTGCAACATACTCCGCACCTACGCTATCTGCGTAATCGAACAGCTTGCCGAACTTGATCCAGTTGTTGCACTTCACGCAAGGGTTCGGTGTGCGGCCGGCGGTGTATTCGTCGGCGAAGTAATCCATGATGCGGCTGAACTCTTGCTGCAAGTTCAACGCGTAAAACGGAATGTTCAGCCGGTCGGCCACCCGGCGGGCGTCTTCGGCATCGGACGCGCTGCAGCAGCCTTGTTTGTGATCCAAGCGGTTGGGGACGATCGGCAACGAAGACTCATCAGAAGATTCGTTGGCACAGGCGACCGGCGATTCTTCCCCATGCCGCATGAACACGCCGATCACATCCTGTCCCTGCTCGCACAATAAATGTGCAGCGACACTGCTATCGACCCCGCCACTCATGGCTAAAACGATGCGGCTCATACAAATCAGGTGACATCTAATCCATGGGGAGTTCGCAGCAAAGGTCTGACAAAGCCCTGCTTGTTCAATGTTTTTCAAGCCAAATGCGATTTAGAGGGTTTACTTCCCATCGCTGGCTGTTAAAGTAGGCGGAAATACAGGTTTGGGGGCAGTCCCTATAATTTGCGAAATTTTCGTAAACTGCGCATTTAGGTGGTTTACAGCGACAATTACCCTGACTACATTCACACATCTTGGCCCTGCGTGGGTCGTGTTTAGCGTCTCTTTTGTTCTGTGGGGCCAAG
>CALBTA010000464.1 GCA_937967755.1 uncultured Planctomycetaceae bacterium
TGAAGCCGTTTTGTTCGGGTGGGTCGCGTTCGAGTCTCGCGAAGCGCGCGACAGGGCGAACGAGAAGGTCGCTGCCGATCCGAAAGTGGCCGAGCTGATGAGTTCATCGAATTCCGGCTTCGACCCAGCGCGAATGGCCTACGGAGGGTTCCGGGAGTTCGTTCCTTCGACCAGTGAGAACACCCTTTGATAGCGGCAAGCTTCAGGTACACGCCGGGTAGGCTGTGCCTGCGTGTACACGTTAACCAACTTGGGCCAGCACGTAAGGTCCTTTCGGGATCACGGCGAGGGTGGCGCCTTTGCCGTACTCTTCCAGGCTCGCTTCGACGGCGGACTCCACGCTGTCGGCCGCTTCGACGAAGAGGCTGTTGATTGTCTCAGCCGGCAGCCCGTCGCTGACGATCTTCACTTTCGCCTTGCGGCGAACTTTGGCCAACTCTTCGAGCTGCCATTGATCCATCACAAAATAATCTTTGCCCAAGATGCGCTGGACGAAGACCTCCAAGTTTTCGTTCTCTTGGAACAACTGTTGGAACTGAGGACTGCCGATTCCCTCGGTGAGGCTGGCCGCCAAGATGATGGTGCCCCCTTCCTTGACGATTGGCAGCGCGCCGGTGAGGCCCTTGATGCATTGGTAAAACGTTGTGTCCAGCGGGTAACCGGCACTGCTGGTGACGACAACATCGACCGGTTCCTCTACTGTGTCGGTCACAACGCCGCGGACAAACTTGACGCCTTCTTCGAACGCCTGAATCATATCGCCAGCAACCCATTTCAACGGGTGGCGCTGGGCGTCGATGACGACGTTGACGATGAAGTCACAACCGGCCTTGAGCGCGATCCAGGTGTTCTCTTCATGAACGGGGTTCCCTTCCAGGATGCCGCAATCGGCCTTGGGGTGTTCAATAAAGTCAGGGCCGTGCCAAACTTTGATCGTCTCCAACCCGGCGATGCCAGGGCAAATCACCTTCCGCCCGCCGGAGAAGCCGGCCATCAAATGCGGTTCGATCAGCCCGGTTGTCATTTTGAAATCGGCGTTGACGTAGTGCGAGTCAAGCCAGATCGGCACGCCCCGCGGGCTGTCGCCCAGGTAAATATGTTCTTCCTGCACTTGCCCGTGGTGATTTTCGATGCGGTAGTTGTCGACGATGTGCTGGCCGACCATTTCGACTAGTTCGTTCCCTTCGTTGGGACGATGCAGTCCGGTGGCATTGAGTAGCACGATGTTATCGCGCGGGATGCCCGCTTCCTCTAAGATGCGCAGCGTGGGGCGAAGGATCATTTCGTTGGGAACGGGCCGCGTGATGTCGCAGATGACAACGCACGCATCCTTCCGCCCCGCCGCCAGTTCGCGCAGCGGCGGCGTTCCGATGGGGTTTTCCAGTAGCGCCAAAAGATCCGCCTCGGGATCGGCCAGCGGTGTGGCATCCTTGTAGGCCAATTCGCGAACAATCGGCGCACCCGGCAATTCCACGTCCAAACCAGTGCGGCCGTATGCAAGCCGAAATTTCATTAGCGAAACTTCAAATATGGGTCGAGTCGCGAACTCTCGACGGCCTTGGAAGACCGTCGTACCAACCGCTTATTCTATAACGACAAGCGGGCCGAAACGAAAAACCGCTTGCGGCTTCGCACCGTGTTCCCACGAAGCGAGGCGGCAAGCGGTTAGTTCCCATCCAGCAGTCTCACGACCACTGCGGCGTCCAGCACTAGGTCGCGGCCGGTGCTTCGCCTTCGGTTGTACCTTCCTCGTCTTCCTTCTTTGCTTTCTTCTTCTTCTTGAGCTGCAATTTTTGCACGCGAACTTTCGCCAGCCCGAACACCGACTTGCCCTCTTCCCAGCGCTCTTGCTCTTTGAGCTTTTCCAATCGCTCGGCTCGGGTGAGCACGCTCCGTGCCCGAACCAGGCCGCGGCTTACCTTCAAAGATTTGTCAATGGTCATCGTCGTCGCTCCAAAACTACTCCTGCGGGTGGGTAGATCGCCGCTGCCGCAGGTGTTCTTCGGGAAAATGCGTAGCCCAGTAGATTACCGTTTTGTGGGCTGGGCATCAACCTCGCCAGGGCAGATGTCTAGCAATTCCCGCGGATTTGTGGGAGTATACTTCTGTCTTCGTAGATCGATCGACATCATATGATCCGGTGCGGTAGTTTTTCGCGCACGCCCCGCCCATGCTTCGTCGCTTTTCCCATTTCTGCCTGATCGTTTTCGTTGGGGCAATTTCCGTCTCGCGCGCCCTAGCGGTCGACACTTCCCCTGCGCCGTTTCTGCAATGGTTCGAGGCGACTTACGACACGATGCACCACCGCAGCGCCGACTTGTTCCAAGCCGGTTACGGAGCGGTTTGGACCCCGCCGCCGGGCCGGGCGGACCAGGGTGATTTTAGTGTGGGCTACGACGTATACGATCGTTTCGATCTGGGGCGATGGGACCGGCATACGCTGTACGGCACTGAGAACGGGCTAAAGATTTGGGCCGACACGCTTCACCGAACCGGTGCGGATCTGCATGTCGATTTCTTGATGAACCACAACGGCTTTTCCGATTCGAGCACGCCGGGGTTCATCGAAGCGGGCGGTTATCCGGGCTTCGTTCTGCAAGACCCCGACGGCGGGCAAGATCCGTACGGCGTTCCTGGGACAGACGGCGATTTTCACAGCATCTTTTGGGGTGGGCCAGAGTACGAAAGGCTGGCCGGCTTGATTGATGTTGCCCACGAGAGGAATTTTCAGTTTATCCGCTCGCCGGTTGATCCCAGCGATACGCGCAACATCCCCGCCGGAACGACACCCGCGTTCGGGCGTTTAGCCAACTTGGCCGATCCCAACAACGCGCGGTTCTACCCCGACATCGGCCATAACACCATCTTCGTGTACGACCCCAAAACGGGCGAACAAAACATTCCAATTCACGCGTTCAACCTGGACAATCCGATGGCGGGTGACGCCACGATGGAAAATGCCACAGGTTACCTGATGCGCAACGCGCAGTGGCTGGTGCAGACCGTCGGCGTCGATGGCTTGCGAATCGACGCGGGCAAGCACATGCAAGGCTTCGTGTTCGATTTTCTCGACCGGGGCGTCTACCGTTCCAATCCGCGCACGCTGCTCGACGGTAGCCAGAAGCATGTGTTCAGCTATAGCGAAGTCTTCGACGCCAACCCGGCAGTACTACTTCCCCACGTGAAGAAGGACATCGACCCCAACGACCCGGGGCGAATTGGCGGCAATCGCGACACGCTCGACTTCAAATGGTACTTCGCCGTCAAAGATAACCTCGAGCACTATGGGCAAGCCAATGCGTGGCAAAACGTCAAGGACGCCGGGCTGGATGTTTCTCACAACGGCCTGCACGACGGGTCGGCCGGCGTGAAGTTTGTGAACAATCACGACGTTCACAAGCCGTTCAAACTCGACACGGTCGCCCACGCCTTGATGCTGATGCTGCCGGGCAACGCGGCCGTCTACTTCAACGGTAAGGAATTCGGCGACGGTCGTGATTTTCCCAAAGATGGGCGGAGCGATGCCCTCAGCGTCGGCGGCGGCAGTCCAATTACGAAGCTGATCGAAGCCCGCGCAACCCACGGTCGCGGAAACTACATCGAACGCTGGGTGGACAACGAAGGCATCTACGCGTTCGAGCGCGAGAGTACGTCGCTAGTCGGCCTTTCCAACCGGGGAGACAGCGGGTTCGACACGCGATTCGTCAACGTCGCCCTCGCTCCCGGAACGTTGCTGGTCGAGTTGACCGGCAATTCGGCCGACCCGCTGGTCGACCCCTTCGACGACATCAAAGAAGTGCTGGAAGTTTCCGGCGGCCAAACGGTCGAGTTGAAGATTCCCCGCAACTTCAACGCCAACGGGCAGGAGCATGGGCGAGGGTATGTCGTCTACGGCCTGCCGACGCCGCATGCCGACGCCGGGCTGGAGATTAACGGAACGGCCGGCGTGCTCGCCGGTGACACAAACATCACCAACAATTTCGAAAACGGGACGAAGCGGCAAAGCAACGTTCACATCATCACGGCCGACAATTTTCAGGTCCGGCTACAGACACGTGAAGTTCGCTTGCTGGGTCTCGATCAATTCCGCGACATTCACGCCGACGGTGACAACGCCCTGCTGAAACTCGACGGCGGCGTCGACATCAACGGCAACGGACATGTTGATTTTGTGACGCCCGGCAGCGAAAGCTACGGCTTTGAACTGTTCGGCGACAAGAGCAGCCCGCTGATTGGTTTTGGCGGGCTGGGCGCTCCGCGCGGCGATGGGGAATTCTTGCAGACAATCGACACGACCGCTCTCAGCGAAGGCTATCATTACCTCGAAGCCCGGGCGTTCCGCCACCGAACCGACGGCGGCCCGGCCGTATTCAGCCAGTGGAAACAGACGATTTATGTTGATCGGCTGGCTCCTGTTTCGTCTCTGCACGAATTCAAACCGTTCGGCGCTCCCGGCGATAACGACGTGGTGATTGCCTCTGACGATTTGACTGGCGACAACGTGCATGTGTTTTTGAACCTGGCGGCCACGGTCAGCGATCAAGCCATCTTCGACATGGTCACCGCTGGGCAAGGTTCCACTGATCAAGTCGACATCAACCTATTCAAGACGGGAATGTTCGGCATCCCCAACGGCAACAACGTGTTGACGATCGTCACGTTTGCGCCGACGGGTACTAGCAGCATCATTCGCCAAACAGGCTTAACGCCCGGCAGTGCCCGCGGG
>CALBTA010000465.1 GCA_937967755.1 uncultured Planctomycetaceae bacterium
GCGCAGGTCGCCCACAGGCGGTTGCGGCGTGCGAAGAGTGCGCCCGATCGAACAAACGATTGGGAACAGATGTTCAGACTGGTCGGCATCGACTGCTGCCAGCAGTTCGCAACGCAGCGCCTCTTCGTCGTGAAACATCAACAATTGCTGCTGCCCGTCGTGAGAGAACGTCACCACCTTCGTCAGCAAACCGCGGGCGGAAAACGTCGTCGGCAGACCGTTCAGAATAAAGTACCCGTCATCCGTTCGCACAAAGTCGTCGCCATACTTGTCGCGCTCGTGGGACGTCGTTCGAATCCGGCGGCTGCCCGATCGATACCCGGCGTTTCGTGAAATGGTCAATTGCAACTCTCCGCCATCGCTGCCGGTTAATGCGCTGGGAATCGCCCACCGGTAGCGTATTGCCCAGCGCGCATCGCCCCTTCGGATCGAGACCTCCGGAGCGGAAAAACCTTCCGGCAAGTCCAAAGCGTATCCACCATAGGCATGGAAGGTTTGGCCTTCGTAGGGATCGATGCGCGAGGCGAACGAAGCAACGCCCCGCGAAATGAGATAGTGCACACGCGGCTCCGGCGCGGGCAGCGGGCGAACGATGCCGGTAGACGGTTGTCCGTTCTCCTCGCCGTCGACCGCCGAGTTTCCATCGGTCGTGCCGTCAACGCCGCCATGAGTCACGTTATCTTGCGAATCGCCTCGGGTCCCCCGGGGGTGGTCTTCAGTTCCGCCTGCCGACCCGCGCTGGTTGGCCGACGTCCGCGGCTCCGTCAAACGTGCTATCCATTCATCTTGCGACTGCGCGACCACGGTAAATCCAAAGAACCCAGCGATCACCAAGGCGGCCAGCGCCAGGGTGATCCCCACTTGTGCTGCAATCGCCGCGGCGGCTGAAGTTCGATGGCCCAAAGTTCCGCGCCGCTGCGCTTCGGCTTCACATTCGGCAACGAATGTTTCAAAGTTGTCGGGCGTTTGCGGGGCGGCCAACGGTTTCAGGCCCACGGCCGATTCGACGCTTTCAGAGATCAACGTAAGTTGTGCCACACTGCGGGCCAACAGCGACCCGAACCGTTCACGAGTTTCCAGCGCCGCGGTAATCACCCCGGCGATATCGTCTTCCAGCGGCTGCTTGGGAACAACGAATTCAGCCGATGAAATCTGCCCGCGGGCGTGTTCAAACGGGTAGGGAATATGGAACTGCGACTTGCGAACGTTGCTGATCCAGCCGGCGACCATTCTCGTTTGATCGTGAACGCGGCGAACGACCTGGCGGTCGACGTGGCGCTCATCCACGCCCGCCAGCGACATCAGGCCGATCAACTGAAAGATCATCTCGCGGACGTGCTCATGCACTTCCTTCAGCGCCCGAGCGGCCCGGATGAACTTCTTCGCCCGCCCTAGAAAGGCGTCCCGGCCCTCTTCCGGCAAACGGTTCACAACCGCCGGCACGTGCAACAATTGCAGCGACCGGGTTAGCCGGACCTTGGCTGCTTTGTCATACTTTTCGAACTTTTGTTTCAAACGGTCGAACTCATAGTCCAATTCCTCAACCGCCTGATTGACCGCCGGGGCCGTGCCTTGTTCGATGTTCAAATCGAAATCCGGTGGGTAGATGCGAAACCCGGCGGCACAAATCGCCTGGGCCTGACGGGCTTGGGCCAGCCGCTGATCGAGAATCTCGAACTCCTTCAACGTCGTACCGATCGTCTTGCTCGCCTCGATCATCTGGCGCCGGGCGGCTTTCAACTGGTCGAGCGCGGCTTGCGGTTCGTCCGGCGCCTTGGCCGCAACCGCGGCCGGCAACAGCGGGCGGCTCAACTGAAAGTCGCCTTGGAAATACCTGCTCAGCGAATCGAACGCCTCGTCCGCTAGTTGCTGTTCGCGAATAAGCGTTTGGACCGGAACGATCTGGGCTTTGCCGAAATCTTCGTCCAGCGATTCTTCCAATTGCCGCCGCGTTGCTTGCTTCGCCAACTCATCCAAGCGGGAAAACAACACCGTCGCCGGGCGCTCGTCGTTCACCACGCCCGGCAATGCATGCCGCCGGGCCGCGTTGATCCGTTGCGATTCGCTGGGGTGCGTTTCGTGCCAGGCGGTTTTGCCCGACAACACCAGGCGGGCAACTTGTTGGCGGCGCTGGTCGGGGATCTTCGCCACTCGCGAAGCGATCAGCGCCGGCAAATTGTCCGGCAGCCGCTCGTCTTGCCACGATTCGGAAAGGTCTTCCATCGCCTGGCGATGGGCAGCGCCGATCATGTGCATCCGCATCGTGGTGCCGGCGAAGGCGTCGCTCCCGCTGATGTACGTTTTGTAACGGTCGGCGTCGAATTCCTTTTGCCGGCATTCGAAACAAGATGCCGCATGCCCGATCAACATCAGCAGATAAAAGAATCGACGCGCCACCATCACACAAAAATGCGGCGGCCAGAAAACGATACGCACCGGCGGCACTTGGCTGTGGGCCATGTCGGCCAGCCACTGGTCGAAGCGATCGCCGTTGAGGGCTAAATCCGTCAGCCACCCGTTGACGACGCGGACGAATAACGTCAGGTCGGTGCCGCCGCCGCTTTGCACAAAGTGCCCCATCTCGTGCGCGATCACGCCCAACAACTGGCGAACATTCATGCCGTAAACCAGCGGCAGCCCGATCGTCAACACGGAGTCGGGCCGCAACATTCCGCCCAGCAGCGAACGCGGTCCAGCCGAGGCGTTAACATCCAGGTCAATGCGGATTTCGCTGGGCTTAGGGGCGTGCAATGTCTCGGCCAACCGGTTGATCGCGGCGTAAAGTAACGGAAACTGCCCAGGGTTGAGAACCATCGGCGGCTCGCGGTGCTTGAACATCGCAATTGCAAAGCGGATTGCCGGCTTCACCATCGCCAACAGGATCGCCGCGCCGATCGCCGCTACCAGCCATAGGCAAATGCCCATCGGCCAATACCCGCCGGAGAACAGCCTCGCCCCCACCGCTACCAGCGACCACGTCACCCAACCCATCGCCACAACAGCGCCAACGTAGATGACCGGCAACGTCAACAACACCAACCGCGACATCAACACTGCGAAGGTGTAGGCCGCCGATTCCTGAA
>CALBTA010000466.1 GCA_937967755.1 uncultured Planctomycetaceae bacterium
AAGGCGGGAAGGAAGTTTTGATGAAGGATGTATTGGAGAAAGCGCGGAAGGAAGTGGCCGAGCGGTAGTAAGTGATTCGATACGGCGTGTGCCACTGCTTGAAAGCGCGCTGACTTCGCAACCGGTTTCGATTTTCCACGCTTTCAAGCAGTGATGAACTGCCAACCGATTTCGCACTGCTTGAAGCCGTGGATTGTCTCTTCGCGATGTCACATCGACCCGGCTTCAATCAGTGGCACACAGACCTTCACTCTGCTTCATCAACTATCCGCTCCACCGCGTCGGCGGCTTCGCGCATGACTTTTACATCCTCATGCCCGGTGGACATCAGGGTGAGGAATTCGCGAGCTTGCTTGGCCGTTTCCCGCTCGGGCGCGGCGAGTAGTTCCAACGCGTAGACTAGCCGCTGCATTTGCCGCCACTGCACGGCGGTCAATTTGCTCGGCGGGGTTTCGGTTTCCAGAATCTTGTTGATGCGAAACTTCACTTCGGGTTTGAGCGATTCTTCCAGCTTCTTCCGCAGCAGCGTTTCGGCAACCGCCCTCAGGCGAACCAGTTCTTCGGTCGCTTTCTCTCGGGTGCCGAAATCGTCGGAATCGAGTTGCCCGATCAGTGCTTCGATTCGCTCGACCGGCGCCGGCGTTAGCGAATCGCCCAGTTGCGACTTCACGAATGCCAACCCTTCGGCCGGATCGGCGACCAGCGCGCCGGCGGCTCCGTACGCTTCGGCCGGGTCTTCCAGGCCGAGTTGTTCGAAGGCCGTTTTCAGAACCTCGTCATTGATCTCATCGGCCGCGAATTCGCTGGCGGCAATCGCGGCATCGGTTCGCCAAAGCACGGCGCTGGCATCGTTGCGGCCGGCCGATCCAGTCACCAGCATGCGCCCGTTGGGTGAAAACTCTACGGCCACCACCTTGTCTTTGTGGCCAGACAGCTTGGAAATCTGCTCGCCCGATGCCAGTTCAAAAATCCGCACGCCATGATCCCAACACCCGGTGGCGACGAAGCGGTTGTCGCCGGTGAACGCGATGTCTTGCACGTCGTAACGCTGGGCCTCGTCGGTCGCTTCGGCGTTGTTAAGCGTCATCACGACCTTCCGCTGGGCGATGTCCCACACCCGCACAAATTCTTCCCGCCGTCCGGCGACCGCCAGCAGTTTGCCATCAGACGAGAACCGAACCGCGACCGGGTCGGCAGTCAGCCCCGGCAGTTCGGCCAGTTCCTTGCCGGTCGCCGTATCGAACAGAATCATCTTCTCTGCATTTTGCCGACGGATGGCGGCCAGTTGTTTTCCGTCCGGCGAAAGGGCTAGCGGAATGCGGACTTCCGGGAACTCATCGAGCAACCCTCCGGTCGCCATGTCGTAGTTGGCAATCTTCGTGTCGCTGACGATCACCAGCGTCGTCAAATCAGGCAGAAACTGCACCAACCGCCCGCCGCCTGCAACCGCCCGCACCTGATCGCCGGTGTTCACATCCCACACTCGCACATCTTCCTTGGGATCGCCCGTCGCCGAAATCAGGTAGTTGCCATCGGGCGAAATCTCCAACGCCTTGACGTAACTCTCATGCCCTTTCAAGACATGCTTCACTTCTGCGGTTGCAACATCCCAAATGCGAATGGTCTGGCTGTAGTCGCGCGTGACGAGCGTTTTGTTATCAGGCGTCAGCAACAGGCGATACATCCCGCCGTACAGCGCATCCTCTTCCAACCCGCCGACGCGCAGCACCGCTCCGCGCGGCAGCTCGCCATCGGTGCCAACATCCTCGGCAACCACCGGCGGTCGCGGGGTCGCCTGACGCGGATTTTCGGTGCCTTGAGCGAAAACCGGAGATCCAATCAGCACCAGAGAAGCGATGAACGTAGTGAAATAAGTGGGCATTGTGCTCGTCTCGCTCTCCATTGATCGATTCTTGTCGCGTTAGAAGCAACTACCTAACTCTTATCATACCAGCACTTTACGGTACGCGTTCTGCCCCTGCGAACGCGTCCACGCGAAGTGGCGACGCCGGGCCTTCGTCCTCTACAATAGACGCCTATACTGAACAGGCCGTTCCGATCGCGGATTTGGAAACCAAACGCTCGGTCGGTTCGTCTATTCTGTGGCCGACCTGTATCGCCCGCATTCGCACGTGCCACCACCCATTGAGGAAGGACTCATGGCAGCAGCCCCCAATCAAACACGCATCAAAACCGCGATCGCCACGATTGCAATTTTAACGGGCCTGATCGGAACGCTGTCGGCCGATCCCTGCGGGATGGTGCCGCCGATTTATACCGGCCCGGACCAGCCGATCACCCGGGTGGGATTGCAGGAAACCTACGTCTTTTACAAAGACGGCATCGAGACGTTTGTGATCCGTCCAGGTTACGAAGGAAACGTGGACGAGTTCGGGATGCTGATTCCGTTCCCCAGCCCGCCTGCGCTGCGAAAAATGCCGGACAACATCTTCCCGCACCTGGCTGCCGCGGTCGATCCGCCGGAAATCGTTGTGCATACCCGAGTGTTCGAGTTGCAGCAAAACGCCCAAGCGTTCAATGGCGCGGCGTTTAGCGAACCAGCATCGCAGGCTCAAGGGCTGGCGTATGACACCGTGCGCGTCGTTCGCCAGGAAGCGGTCGGCATGTACGAAGTCGCCGTGATCGAAGCGGGCAGTGCCGAGGCGCTGAAAAAGTGGATGGACGAGCACAACTTCAAATACCCCGACGGGATGGACGAAGTCTGTGAGGAATACGTGAAAGACCGCTGGTGTTTCGTGGCGGTCAAAACCAAGGTCGGCCAGAAGGACGGGGTCGATCCGCAACCGGCGCAGCGCAACGTGAATAGCAAACTTCCCGATGGCAGCACCTTCGATGGGCACGTGCAGGCGATGGGTTTTCGCTTTCCGACCGACGAGTTGGTCGTGCCGATGCGGCTGAGCGCGTTCAACGCTGGTGAATTGCGGAACATCGTCTACCTGCTGACCGATTCGCCGAAGAAGATTCGTTCGATCCCCGAAGAGTACGTCGTGCGGCAGATCTCTGGCGAAGAGTTGCACCGCAACCTGACCGGTCCGCTGCCGCTGCGAATCATCGGCGGCACACTGGCCGATGTTCCCGATTGGCGCAAGAAGAATCTGCCGAACGAACGCCAGCCCGGCCCGCACAATGGCTCGGCCCGCGACACGTTCGCGTCTGACTTGCTGGCGGTCAGCTCGGGCAAGCTGTCGCTCGATCACGAAGAAGCCGAGAAGAATCTGTTGAGCATCGGCGAACGGCTCGGTTTACGCGGCACCGAGATCGATCAACTGCATGACGAGCATTTAACCAAGCAGCGCGAAGTGGCCGTCGCGAAGAGTCTTCAAGACATCAAAGGGATGAGCCTGACGATTGTCGACGGCGATTTCCCCCGCGAAGTGCTGGCCCGCAAGAATCTGCAATTCGCCCAGTACAAGATGCCTTCACGGCGGAACAAGCCTTCGTCGTACGACGTGAAATTGAAGGCCCCCGGCCACGAGACAACCGGCGTCCTGCACCTCGGCTCGATAGACTGGGATGCGGTCGAGGCCGAGCGGATCGCGGCTGCGGAAGCCGCCGAACAGCAACGGAACGGCTTCAGTCCTAGGTCCGTTTCAAAATCGTTAGCCGTCTTCGGAGTCCTATTCGCGTTGATCGGCATCGCGATGGGAGTCCGCCGCAAATTCGTGTAGCAGAAGTCGTGAGACTTCTGGAAGTTCAAGCGCTAAAACGACATCCCCGAACTCTCACGAGTCCGGCTACCTTAGAATCAAAGCGGAACAAAATGCTAAAACAATTAGCGTCGATTAGCGAAAATTAGCGTTCCCATAATCAGCCTAACAATAGCATTCTCAACCCAAAGGAACGTCCCATGTTCCAGCGAAGCGTCTTGTCCAGCGCGTTGTTTGTACTCCTCACCCAATCCGCAATGGCCGATCCCTGCGGCATGGTGCCGCCGATTTACACCGGGCCAGGCCAGGCGATTGAGCGGGTGGGCGATCAGATGACCTATGTGTTTTACAAGGATG
>CALBTA010000467.1 GCA_937967755.1 uncultured Planctomycetaceae bacterium
CAAAATCGGCATCGGGCGATTCGGGCAGATAACTCTCGCGAATCAACCGCTCGACGTTTTCATCGGCGATGGATGGCTGGGGCTTTTGATCGTTCATCGGAATACCTTTTTGCCACTTACTGTGGATCTACGTTGAAACTTCCACATCTAAATTTCGCGCCAAGGCCAGGAACGATTCGCGGAATGCCCGGCGGGCGCGGCCAAGCTGCGATTCGACGGATTTTTCGCTTTTCGAAAGTGACTGCGCCATTTCGCGAACGCTTTTGCCCAGCATGTACTTCGCCTCCAGCGCATCGCGGTACTTGGCCGGCAACTGGCTCATCGTGGCGTTGACCATCTCGCGGGTTTCCTCGCGGGCGATGACCTCGTCGGCGAACGGTTCCGATTCCAACTGCGCGTAGAGCCGCCGCAGATCGTCGTCCATCCGTTGCCACAGCGCTTGAAGGCTGGCCGCGTTCTGCTCGCGGCGAAGCACCCGGCTGATCTCGTTGCGGGCCAGACCTGTCAGCCAGGGAAATATGTCGTCGCCCGCCCGGTCCGGATCGTATTTGTTTAAATCCTTGATGGCCCGCACCAAAGTCTCCTGCACAACGTCCTCGGAAATATCGCGCCGCCCGCCCACGCGGTAGAAGCAAAAGCGGTACAGCGGAGCGAGGGCTTCGCTGGCCAGGCGGGCAATCGCCGCAGCATCGCCGCCAATCGCCGCCTTGCGCCACTGCGCGTCATAAGTAGGTTGCACGAGAGCTTTCTCCACCCTGGGGACAACCTATTATGTGACCGGTTGCCGGAAATCCCTCGGGGAATTCTGAAGAATCTCTCACGTTTTCGTAGCACGGATTGTCAATCCGTACTACGAAAACCGCTCCGAATTTCACCCATCGCCGACATCAGGCAATCAAAATGCTCGTCGGTATGGGCGCTGGAAACGCTGATCCGCAACAGCGATTCGCCTTCGGGGACCGACGGCGGGCGAATGCCGGGTACGAAGATGCCTTGGGCGAGCAAGGCATCGGCAAACTGTATCGTCAGCGCCGGTTCGCCGAGAAACACTGGGATGATTTGGCTCTGCGGGAGGTGGCTTCGTGCGGGGTTGTCACCCAATTGCCAGCCTTGCTCGCGTAACCCTTGGGCCAGTTTGTTCGCGCTGGTCAGAAGACGGGCCCGTCGCTCTGGCTGTTGCTCAACAATTTTCACGGCCGCCAGTGCCGCGGCGCACCAAGGGTCCGGCGGGGCGGTAGAAAAGACGTAAGTCCGCGCGCGGTTCGCCAGCCAGTCGATCAGCGCTTGCGACCCGGCGACGAACCCGCCGGCGCATCCGAGGGCTTTGCTCATTGTGCCGACGCGAATATCGATGCGATCTTCCACGCCCAACAGTTCGGCCACGCCCCGGCCGCCTTCGCCGAACACACCCGTGGCGTGGGCTTCATCAACCATCAGCATGCAATCGTTGGCCTGGGCCAGATCGACCAACTCAACCAGCGGGGCGAAATCGCCATCCATGCTGAACAACGTATCGGTGACGATCAGCCGTCGCCGAAACTGCTTCGCCTGCCCGATCATCGTGTTCAGGTAGTCGACGTCGGCGTGCGGGTAAACCTGCACCCGAGCGCCGCTGAGCCGGCAGCCATCGACAATGCTGGCGTGGTTCTTCGCGTCGCTGAAAATAATATCGCCGCGTGAGGCCAACGCCGTGATCGCGCCGACATTGGCGGCAAACCCGCTGGGGAAGACCAGTGCCGCTTCGGTTTGTTCGAACCGGGCTAGCTCGCGCTCCAGCGCATCGTGCAGATCGCTCCGCCCTACGATCAACGGGCTGGCACCACTGCCGTAGCGATCGCCATCGAGTGCGTCGCGAACCGCTGCCGCAATGCGCGCGTCCGCTGCAAGACCGAGGTAATCATTCGATCCGAAGTTGACGACTTGCTGGTTGTCGATCGTGACGGTTGGACCTTGCACACCGCTCCGAAGCCGTAAGCTGCGACGGAGGTCGAGCGATTCGAGCGTCTCGAATTCGTCGTCGATCCAGGCCAGGCGATCAGCGGGCATCAGCGATCTACTCCGTGCGGTAAAACCGGTTGCTCAACACTGCTTCCATACCAAACAGCACCGCGACGACCAGCATCAGGAACGGAAAGAATTCGCGGCCGACGCGGCCGTGCCCTTGTTCGCGAACGATCTCTTCCTGTTTCGTCGCGACTTTGTACTGGCCTTCCCCCAAGATCGCGTCTAGCTGCTCGGCTTCGATGCGGGCCAAGTCGCTGGCGGCGACGGGAAGGTTCACGCTGAAGCCGCGCGGCTGCGATTCGACCGTCGGCTTCAGCCGGTACGCGCCCGGCGTGGCGGTGAAGGGAAGCCGCAGTTGGCCGTCGACGCTGCGCACCGTGCTGGGCCTGCCACCGCCGGGTGTGAACAGCAAGTAAGTTTCATTGTCGACATTCGACGCATCCAACCCGGCCGTTTGCCCCGACTGGTAGTTCAGCTGCACGTCGCCGCTGCCGGCCAGGTATAGCATCGTTTCGTTGATGAACATCATGTACGGCCAATTGTCAGTCACCGTGGGAAGCCAGTTCCAGGGCTCGCGGCCGGGCGGCTTCTGCGTGTCGGTGATGGGTGTTGTCATGAGCAGCACGCGACCGCTGCCGACGGATCGTTCGACAACGGCCGGTTGGTTGTTGTTATAAGCGACGATCGTAGACGTTCCGTCGGCCAGCTTTCCATCTTCGAAAGACCAATGTCGAAAAACAGGCGATGCGTACCAGGGCACGTTGGCGGCAATGTCGCGAAACGCCGCCAACATCGGATGCTCCATCGCCTGCGGGGCGAGGTACAAATCGGCGCGGCCGTCGAATTCCCGCGGGCGCACTCCGCTGCGCCACTGGCGATCGAGCTTGCCGGGCAACACATCCTGCGCCGGCGGGCTGTTGAAGTTACTTTTGTTGGCGTTGTTGCCAAGGAAGATCGCGAGTTGGCCCCCTTGTTGCGCGTACGCTGCCAATTGTTGCCACTGCGAAGCGGCGAGCGGCGGCGGGTCGAGCAGGCAGACGATCGGATAGTCGTCCAACTTACGGCTGGAAAGTTGCGCAATCGGCGTCTCGCTCGGCTGAAAGCGGGCTTCTCCCCGCAAGCGGAACGGCGTCGGCGCGATCGCTTCCGTCAGAAACCGAGCCTCGGCATCTTCGCCGTAGGCAACCAAAATCGACCAAGGCTCCCGCACTTCAAACGTAAAGTACCGCACGTCATCAATATCCAACGCATCGGGGCGATCTAACTTGATGCGCCCGTGGTGCGTGCCGATGTCCAGACCAGCGACGGAGAACTGCACCACGGCGCTGCCGTCGGCGGCGATGTCGACCGTTTGTCGCCTGCGCTTGGCCGGGTCGACCTCCGGCAACATTGGCTCGCCATCGACGATGATCGGCAGCTTCGGCTGATACTTTTCGATTTCCAACTCGACGACGCGTTCTCCGCCGGGGCCTTCGTGCAAAAGTTGCGTGTTGATTTCCAGCGTGCCGTTGCGCGGCAACACCTGATGGGAAAGTTGCACATCGCCGAGTGTGAAGTTCACGGGCTTTCGAACGCCGACATCGATGAGGTAAACCGCCGCGTTCTCGACGTCGGCCAGGCTGTTCTGCACGCGGGCCGCCGTGCCGTTGGGCCAGGCGCTTTGGCTGAGGTCAGTGAAGATATAGATTTCCCGGCGCATCTTCTCGCTGCCGGCCGCGATGCCTAGAGCTTGCGGCAGCACTTCGGCAATCGGGCGCGATGCCGCGTCGACCTGCAAACCTTCGATCGTTTTTCGCGCCGCCCCGCGATCAACCGCGAAAACCGACGCGCCCAGGTGCGTGTCGGCGACCGCTACGTCGCTTCCTTCGGGCAGTTGTGTTAACAGCCACAGGGCCGTTTCTTTTGCATGTTCCAAGCGCGTTTGATTTTGGTGCCGGTACTGCATCCGCGGCGAAGTGTCGATGAGCATGACGGCCGCGATCGGGACTTCCTCGCCGCCGATGTTGCCGGCTTCGTCGTGCGACAGGGTCAATAGCAGCGTGACCAAACTACCCACCAGCAACACGCCCGCCACCGCGGTGCAGGCGATGGCGACCAGCCGGTTTCGCCCTTGCAGCCAGGCCATCGCGGCAGCCGTGCCCACCAAAGCCGCCAACGCAGCCAGCACCAACAAGATGACCCAATTGCCAACCAGGGCCGAAGCGACGCTGGGCCGGGCCAGCCCCAAGGCCAACAACAACAACGCCAGGCAGCGCAGAGCCAGCAGCAGCCAATGCCGCAGTTGCAACCGGCGGCGGTTCGATTCCTTCCGTTCGATCAAGAACATCACCGCTGGAAACTCCACCACCTTTGGCTTTTGGCGCATGATCAAATGCAGCACGATCGGGATTCCAATCGCCGCGCCGCCGAGGAGTAGTGAAAAGTTGACGAAGGTCATGGGGATTGCGGAATGCGAAGTGCGGATTGCGGAATGACTACGCGGACGTGCGGAATACGATCCATTTGCCTACACGATGCAGATTCCGCATTCCTCATCCCGCACTCCGCATTCAAAACCGGGCTTGCCGGCTGTGTAGGTATTCCACCAACGCCTTATCAAACTGCATGCTGGTATCCAGCCCGATGTAGTCGATGCCGGCTTGGAAACATTCGCGGCGGTAGCGGTCTTGGAACTCGGCGATTGTTTTCAAATAGTCGCGCCGAAAGTTCGTGGCGTCCAGCGGCACGCGCTGGTCCGATTCGGGGTCGACGAACTCGGTCATGCCGTCGAACGGGAATTTCACTTCCGCCTCGTCCAAGATGTGAAACAGAATCACGTCGTGCCCGCCATGCCGCAGACGATGCAGCGCCCGAATGACCGGTTCCGGTTCAACCAGCAGGTCGGAAAAAACCATCACCAAACTGCGGTGCTTCAGCATCGCGGCGATTTGAATCAGGCTGGTGCCGATATCGGTTTCACCGGTCGGCTGCAAGTTGGAAAGCAGCGACAACAGCGTGCCCAATTGCGTTCGTTTACTTTTGGGAGCCAGGCTGCTTTTCACCTTCTGGTCGAACGTGATTAGCCCGACCGGGTCTTGCTGGTGGATCATCAAATACGCCAGCGACGCAGCCAGGCAAATGCCGTAATCGAACTTCGTCAACTCCTGCCGGTGCGTGTAGCCCATCGACCGGCTAAGATCCATCGCCAGGTAGCCGGTGATATTCGTCTCAGCCTCGAACTTCTTCACGTAATACTTGTCGGTCTTCGCGTAGACCAGCCAGTCGATATCATCCGGGTTGTCGCCGGGCGAGTACCGGCGGTGCTCGCTGAACTCGACCGAAAACCCCTGAAACGGACTGGCATGCAACCCTTGCAGAAACCCGCGGACCACAAACTGAGCGCGCAAATCCAGCCGCTTGATCTGGTTAATCACTTCCGGCTTGAGATACTTCTCGCTACTGGCCATCTGCTCATTGTAAAGCGGCGAACATCGTTCGCGCAGCCCTGAGTGTGGTAAAAACAAACGAGTCGCCGATTCGGGTGTACTCAGAATGGCTTTGATTCGAAACGCATCGTTGAACATTCATTCCACAGACTTGTACTTCCGCTGTTGCTGCGGTTCTGTTTGCACGGACCCCCGAATCAGTCCGGCGATCTGGACTCACTCCTCAAACTGTTGGCGTTCGTATTCGTCGAGCATTTGGTCCATTGCGTCGGTATTTCGCTCGAGGTTCGTGGAGATGCCGCCGTAGTTCAGTTTGAGGCTTCCCTTTTTGGATGTGCGTTCTTGAGTCGCCGTCAACCTGAACTCGCCGCCAAACTGTTCGATTTCTCGGCCGTGGCGGGTGCAGAGCCGAGTACGGGGGATCGCCTCAATGCGGTCCGCTTCGATTTCGATTTTGCAGACCATGCAGTAGCGCATGAAGACCTCCATCTTGATGTGGGCGCGTAAAAAAAGCCGGGCGAAGGAGAAACACCTTTCCCGACTGCACAAGTAGTATCGGCAACCGGCCCGCAAATGTCAATCGGTTTTAAAAGAAAGCAGCAGCCGGCTTGGCCGTTGGTGTTCGCCCGGCTTCAGGGCCAAAGTTCGTTCTACTTGTTCAACAGAGCGCGCATTTCACCGGCGAGGAAGAACGAGCCGGCGATGCAGAGCAGCGACGGGTCAGTTGCATCGTTGCGAAACATCGCGAGCGCTGCAGCCGGGTCGCCGATGCATTCCAACTGCGGCGGCTGGTCGTAGGTTGTGATGATGGCGTTGGCGATTCGCCGCAAATCTTCAGGATCCGCCGCCCGCGGGTTGCTTTGATATTGGGTGAAGATCACGCGGCCAAAGTGCGGCAGCAGCACTTGGAGCATGCCGGTGGCATCTTTGTCTTTGGTAGTTGAGACAATCAGCGTCCGGTCGGTCCAGGCGCAAAAATGTTGGCCGATCGCTTCCACCAGTGCGTGGCAGGAAGCAACGTTGTGGGCCGCGTCGAGGATGATCGGCGGGTCGGATTGAACTAGCTCGATACGGGCCGGACAGGCGGCTTGGGCTAAACCGGTGCGGATGTTTTCTGGGGAAACGTTGATGTCGTGCTTGCGCAGCTCAACGACCGCGGCGATGGCCAAGGCGGCGTTCTGCCGTTGGTGATTGCCGAGCATGGCCAGAGTTAGCCCGTCGAGTTTCCGATGCGTTTTCCCGTTTGGGTATTCCCAGTAGGAGAACTCTTCGCGGGCCGTTGGCCCCCGGCTGTTTGTATTGTCGTCTTGGGAAATTCCGAAATCGATGTTGAGTTCGCGAAGCGGCGAGCCGTTTTCCTTCGCGGCTACACGGATGACTTGATTGGCTTCATTGCTGCCCGCTCCGCTGATGACCGGCACGTCCGGTTTGATGATGCCGGCTTTCTCGCGGGCGATGGAAGCCAGCGTGTTGCCAAGTTGTTTCGTGTGGTCGAAACTAATGCTGGTGATGATCGAAACCAACGGCCGGCAGACATTCGTCGAATCGAGCCGCCCGCCCAGGCCGACTTCCAAGACGGCAACATCGACTTCCGCCTGGGCGAACAGCCACATGGCGATGGCGGTGGTGATTTCGAAATAAGTCGGTCCGGTTTCCCCGTCGGATTCAGCTTGCTGGTCAAGCTGCCGCACAACCGGTTCGATCTGCCGCACGGCATCGGCCAGTTCGCTTTCCGCACAAGGTACTCCGTCGAGGACAAAACGTTCCTCGACGTGCTGCAAATGGGGCGAAGTGTAAAGGCCGGTGCGGTAGCCGGCGGCCCGCAGGAACGACTCGATCATCACGGCGGTCGAACCCTTCCCTTTAGTTCCGGCGATATGCACCGCCGGCAACCGCAGGTGCGGATCGCCCAACTCGCGCAGCAGCCGCTCCATCCGCGCCAGGCGGAAATCGCGCGAGCGGTACGGAACGCGCGCCGCCCGTTCGTAGTTAATTCGCCCCATGAGAAAGGCGACGGCCCGGTCGTAGTCGGGGATGGGTGAAATGGTCGTCGTCAATGTTGTTTCCGGTGGCACACGAGCATGACCCATCAATCTTATCGACGCGGGCAGAGATTGTCGCGTGGCGTCGGCGGCCCAAGAAAGGCGAGAAGGCCACCAAGTGCGGGATGACCTGGTGGCCTTGTACGGGAGGGGGTGTAGGCGGGATTAGTTGGTGGGTCGTCGCTGGCTTCGCTTCCAGCGAGGTCTCTCTTCACTCATCTCCTCTTCGCTTCGTGAGGTGTCGTTGGCCTTCGCTTGCCAAGACGGGAAGGGGTTATTGCACCGGGTGTGCCAAAACTTGAGACTTTCTTACGGAATTCTCGCCGCCGTCGGCGTAACACCTGTCCCAGCAAGCACTTAGGAGATAAGATTGATTTTCCGGCACGGGCGCTGGCACGTGATTGCCAGCGGCCAACTTTGTAAGTCTTACCAGGAATTCCTGCTGGTTTTGAAATGTTGTCAATGCCAGCGCTTCGTTGCAGTGATTTCGCCCGGAAGGGGTGCCACGCCAAACGGAATTCTAAGTAGTTTGAATCGCCCCAGCGCGACATAATAGCCATCAATGCCAGCATTGAACGCCGGGCGCGGCTGCCGCGTCTATGATTGAAGCCAACCTATTACTCCACCGGAGCCAACGAAGATGAACCGCCCACTGCTTGCCATGTTATTGGCCGCCTTGTTGTCCTTGCCAGCGTCGAATCTGCTTGCCGAAAACGAAGGCCAGGCCGATCTCGATCAGGCGACCGAGAAGAAGTTGGAAGCCAAAACGCTTGGCGATTTGGGCGAGGTGATCAAGCTGTGCGAAAGCGCGCTGGAGAAGGGCCTTGATGAAGGGGGAACCGAGTTCGCCAAGCAGCTGCTCGGTTCGACCTTGATGCAACGCGGCACGCTGCTGACCAACCCGATTTTCGAGCAATCGCCCCCCGCCCCGCAATGGCCGCAGCTTCGTACGTTGGCCCTGGCCGATTTGGAAAAGGCGATTGAAACCCAGCCGAAATTAGGCGAAGCGCACCTGCTGATCGCCCGGCTGCAAGCGCTGCCGCGCGGCGACAAAGACAAAGCCTTCGCGGCGATCGACAGAGCGGTTGAGGCGTTCGGCGACGACAAACGCCAACAGTCGAAAGCCATCGCCACCCGGGCGGCGCTGCAAGAGGACCCCGAGAAGCGGATGGCCGACCTGAACGAGGCGATTGAAGTCGACCCCACGAACGCCGACGCGCTGCGAATTCGCGGAGCGCTGCGCATCCAAGCCGGCGAGCACGAAGAGGGCCTGGCGGATCTGACGCAAGTGTTGGAGCTGAACCCCGAAGATGTCGGCGCGCACCGGGCATCCGCCGAAGCCCTGGCATCGCTCGACAAATTTGATGAAGCGCTGGAGCATCTGAACAAGTCGATCGAGCTGAACGAAGACGCCGAAGCGGGTTACATTTTGCGTGCCCGGCTTTACGCCCGCCACGAAAAGGACGAAGAGGCCGAGAAGGATTTGAACAAGGCGATCAAGAAAAATCCCCGCAGCCTGCCGGGGTTGTTGA
>CALBTA010000468.1 GCA_937967755.1 uncultured Planctomycetaceae bacterium
AGAAGATTTGGCAGATCGGCACGCCGGGGTAAATCTTGACCGGCTGCGTGGCGAACATCTCGAGCGTCTAGTAACCGCAAAAGCCGACGTCGCCAAAGCCGGCGGTGACGTGAACGAACAAGCCCAACCGCCCGACGCTGCTGCGGCCTTCGATCATCGGCACCAGATTGTGCGTTTCGGTCCGTTCGATGGTCCGCCCCAAATACAATTGCCCGGGAGCCAGCACCAATCCGTCGTCGGGAATTTCCAACCGCCGCACCCGGTTGGCCTTCCGCATGTCGAGGACGACTTCCTCGTAGACCATCAGTTCGCTGTGCAGCGACAGGTTGTAACTGTTGGGATTCAAATTCTCCGCGTCGAACGGATCGATGATGATGTCCTCGTCGATCCGCTGGCGAATCTGCTCTCCTGAAAGAATCATGCCTCCGGCTCCCGACGGGTTAGACGACGCCAACTTGAGGACAGAACCGCTTCATCCGGCAATCGTCGCACTTTGGCTTGCGGGCGTTGCAGACCTGGCGGCCGTGATGAATCATGCGGTGCGAAAAATCAATCCATTGCTTCTTGGGGAGCAACCCCATCAACTCGCGCTCAATCTTAACCGGGTCGGTCTGTTCCGTCAGCCCTAGGCGCTGGGAGAGACGCCCGACGTGGGTGTCAACAACCACGCCCGTCGGCAACCCGAAGGCCGTACCGAGCACGACGTTGGCCGTTTTTCGTCCCACGCCCGGCAAGGCGACCAGCGAATCGAGATCCCGAGGAATCTCTCCGCCATGCTCGTCGACGATCGTCTGGCACGCGGCCTTGATGTTTTTGGCCTTGTTGCGGAAGAACCCGGTGCTTTCGATAAGTTTTTCCAGCCGTTTAGCCGGAATGTTTGCTAGGTCTTCGGCGGTGGGATGTTTCGCGAACAGCTTTTCGGTGACGATATTCACCCGCTCGTCGGTACATTGGGCCGAAAGAATCGTCGCCACCAACAACTGCACCGGGCTGTCGAACGTAAGAGCGCACTCGGCATCGGCGTAGTCGCGCGCCAAAGCCCGCACGACCTTGGCCGCGTGCTGTTTCGCCTCCTTGGTTGGGCCTGAATCGCTCTCGGCCATTGCGTGAAATGCTTTCGAGAGTTGAAGAGATCCGACGCAAAGCATAGCAGCCTAGCCCAGCCGTCAAGCCTTTGCAATCACACCGTAGTCACAAGCTGCCAGCTTGTGAACTGGTGCAGAGGTTTTCCAAACGGGTATTGATTCAAAGCTTCGTAGTGGGTTCCGAAGCAATGCGGTTTAGCGAGCAAGCTGGCAGATTGTCGCTACGTAATCACAAGTTGCGGGAATACGCGGACGTTAGTATCCCAGTGCCTCCAATTCGTCCTCATCCAAGCCGTGGTGGTGGCCCAGTTCGTGAAGGATGGTGATTCGGCTTTGGTTTCGCAACGCCGTGTCGTCAATCTTGCCGCGAGCGTCGGACGCCAGCGAAATTACGCCTTCGCGGAAAATGTGAATCACATCCGAGAGAACTCCCGCCTGGTCGACATGCCGCCGGGTGAGGGGAATGCCGGTATACAGCCCGCACAGCCCCGCGCGATACGCGATGCCCAATTCGCGCATCATTTTTCGCGACGGGTAGTCCTCGATGTACATCGGGACTTCACCCAACAATTGGTGGACACGCGGCGGCAATTCGGCCACGACCGATTCCAACTGCTGGTCGAAATAATCGCGCAAATGGTCGTTCAATCGAGTCTCCCGCTTGAAATACCGGGGGTGTCTGCGAAAATTGTGCCATGCTTGCCCCTCAATTTACCACCCGCCGGATACTGCTGCTAACTGCGATCTGCGGTGTTTTCTTTTTGGTTTTGGCGATGGCCGCTCAGGGTCACCTGTGGGCAGTTGCGTTGGCGGTTGGCGTCGGCTCGGTGGCCATCGTGCTGTTAGCATTCGCGTTGTTTTTTCAGGTGTCGTTCGTGGTGGCCAAACTGCTAGGGCTTTTGAAGGCGGAGGAAGCACCGGTTTCTCCGTTCGCCAAGGACACTGCGCCGCCGGTTCTTGTACCGCCGACCAACCCCGTCGACTGAAGCATATGCCCCTCGCCCTTGCATTCAAGCGATCCGCCGTCACGCTGGCCGTTATTGCCGCGTTGCTCTCGGCGGCAAACATCGCGGTTGCGGGTAGCGGAGACGTGATTCACACGCCGCCCCGCACAGTGCGCAACCTGACTGGATTGAACCTGGCCATCGATTTGCAGTGGGTGGACGCCAGCGGCTACCGCGACGTGCGAATTCACGTCTCGACCGCCAACGGTGCACCCTCACCCGGTGATCGGGAACTGCTGATCGAATTGGCCCCAACCGGCAGCGGCAACGAGGAGAAATTTACAGTTGAGCAGTATGTCACGCTGGCGCAGGGAGACATTTCTACGACTTCGCACATGCTTGTGCCGCAGAATCTGCCGTGGCATTGGGTCGAGGTGACGGTGTACGACGGCGGCCGGCGCTCGCGGCAGCTATCTTCTCGCACAAGCATCAACAACAACGTCGCCGGCGACTGGAGCGAAGCCGTACCCGCGATCCTGGTCGTAGATGCCGCCGCCCCGCCGCTGCTCGAGCGAGCCGACACCCTGACACGTTTCAACCGCGACTTCACGAAGTTTCCCAACCGGAATTTCGAATTGCTGGATGTGCGGGCGTTGGCGGCGCTCGTTCAGCGTTCCGCATTTGTTGACGAAGGTGTCGAGCGGCAGCGCGACATGGATATTCTCCGTCGGGTAGCTAGCGCGCCACGGTTGGAACTGATTCCGCCCAGCGATTTGCCCCAGCGCTGGATCGGGCTAACCTGCTTCGATCTGATTGTCGTCAAACAGGCCGTGCTGACGAAAATGCAGAGGGAATCGCCCCAAAGATTTCAAGCGATCGTTGATTGGGCATCGACGGGCGGAAACTTAGTCGTCTTCGGGCTGGGCACACAGTATGAGAAGCTGAACGACACCGAATCGTTGCTCAAATTACACCCGACAACTAGCGGCGAGGACTACGCAACAGCGGGTTGGCAGCCAGCCGAGACGCGCTTGTTCAACAACGGTCCCGTACGACGATTTCAAGAATTACAAAACTACGGCGGCTGGTACGGCTACGCGACGACCGATGAAGGCGAGGAACCGCAGCCGGTGGTTACCGCCGATATTCGCAAAGCGTTTGTCACCGATCACCAGCACCAGTTCATGCACCGACCGCTGGGAATGGGAACCGTGCTGGCGATGAGCAGCGAGAATCCGTTCCCGGGTTCGACAACCGATTGGAGTTGGGTGCTGAACACCATTACCGACAACCGGGCGATGTGGTATCGCCGGCACGGCTTGTCGCTGCGGCGCAAGAACAACGACTACTGGAACTTCCTTGTGCCCGACACCGGCAGAGCTCCTGTACTGGCGTTTTGCGTCTTGATTACCCTCTTTGCCGTGATCATTGGGCCGATCAATTATTTTTTCCTTGCCCGCGAACGCCGGTTGTACATGCTGCTGGCAACGATTCCGCTGGGTGCGCTACTGGTCACGCTCAGTCTGTTCGCCTACGCAATGGTCACAGACGGACTGGGCACGAAGGTGCGAGTGCGAAGCTACACCCACATCGATCAGCGCAGCGGGCGGGTGGTGAACTGGTCGCGGCAATCGTACTACGCCGGGCTGGCACCCTCGCGCGGCTTGACGTTCGGCGACGACACGGCGGTCTATACGGTTGAGCAGTTTCCGCACCACGAAGAAGACTACCGTTCGCGGCGCCGGCGCGTGCTGGAATGGGGCGATGATTTTCAGAATCTGCAGAAAGGCTATATGACTTCGCGAGTTACCTCGCAGTTTTTGACGGTTCGCACTGGCGATAGCTCGTCGTCTTTGCAGTTGGACCAGCGAGCGGCGCCGACCTCTGTCCGAAACCGGCTGGGAGGCAAGATTGAACTGTTGCTGTTGCGCGACGCCGGGGGCGACTACTTCACTGCCAGCGAAGTGGCAGAAGACGAAAAGGCGAATCTGAAGCCCGCGGACTTTGCCGAAATCAAAGGGGATATCTTCGCGGTGATTGTCGATGCCCGGCCTGAGAACCCGGAAGGGCTGAACCCCAACGAGTTCGAACGCTACATGAATTACGGCTGGAACGCCTGGAACTTGATCGACAGCGGGCTGGCTGATTCGCGGGTGGCGACCAGCCTGATGGAAGACCGAATTCGCCGTGTTCAAAACATGGCGGAGAAGGACTTCGCCAAAGGCAGCTACGTCGCCATCGTGACGCAATCTGGCGACGCCCCGTTGGGCGTGAAATCGACCGAAGAGGGCAGTCTGCATCTGGTGGAGGGAAAGTTTTAGTACACCTGAGCGTTATGAAATTCAGTTTCCTGTTTCGCTGCGTTGACCGCCCTTCATGATTGCCCCCCGTAAACCGATGATCGCCCTGCGGCGTCTGCACCGCTTCTTCGGTAAGACGCGGGCGGTGAACGATGTTTCGTTTGAGGTCTATCAAGGGCAGGTGTTTGGGTACATCGGTCCCAACGGGGCAGGCAAGACCACCAGCATGCGAATCTTGGCGACCCTCGATGTGCCGACCGCCGGCGACGCGTTGGTCGATGGGTTCTCGGTCATCAACGACCCCGACCGGGTCCGCCGAAGGCTGGGCTTCATGCCCGATTACTTTGGCACTTACCCGAACGTCAACTGCGAAGAGTACCTAGATTTCTTCGCGCGGGCGTACGGGCTCATCGGGCGCGACCGGCACCGGGCGATCCAGCATACGATGCAATTCACCGGCCTCGACGTGTTGAAAGAAAAGCCGATCAACGGGCTTTCCAAAGGCATGAAACAACGGCTCTGCCTGGGCCGTTCAATGGTGCACGATCCAGCCGTGCTCATTCTGGATGAGCCGGCGGCCGGTCTGGATCCCCGCGCCCGCATCGAATTGCGAGAGATGATCGGACACCTCGCGGCAGACGGCAAGACTTGCCTGGTCAGTTCGCACATCTTGACAGAGTTGGCCGAGATGTGTGACATCGTCGGCATCATCGAGCAGGGGCAATTGCTGGCGGTCGGTACGGTCGACGAGATTCAACATGGCGGTACCCAAGATGCTGAAGGCAAGGCCGCTCGTGAAAAAGTTGTGAAACTGCGCGTGCTGGATCGTACTACCGACCTGGTGAGTTGGCTGGAGGCCCGAGACGACATTGCCAACGTGCTGCCCGATGGCGAGTTGATCGTCTTCAACCACTGGCACGACCGCGAATGGGAAGCTGACCTACTGAAGGCGATGATCGATGCTGGCTTTCGCATCGCCTCGTTCGGCGGCCAGGAAAGGAGCCTGGAAGATGTGTTCTTGCAGGTTACCCGCGGCAGGGTGCAGTAGCCCCATTTGTGCCTTTAGCGAACACAGCAAGGGGCCGGCGGACGCCCTCTATCTTGCCAAACCCGCACACGTTCGCGCCGGGGCGGGAAAACTTTTGCCAGCGTTGCTATCGCTGCCAGAATCTCAATTGGTCGATTCGTCAAATCTGTGTAGCATTCGCTAAGAGCTACCAGAGTTACTTCCGTTTTTACTGCGCGGGGCGCGTTGGCCATGCACGATCTACTTCACTACAACGACATCGAAGTAGGCGACGTATTCGATAGCAGCGGCCGAACCGTGACCGAGACCGACGTGGTCAATTTCGCCGGCATGACAGGCGACTTTACTCCGCTTCACGTCGATCAC
>CALBTA010000469.1 GCA_937967755.1 uncultured Planctomycetaceae bacterium
AATTGAAAACAGCACCGAAGACCTAGTCGGCATCTTCGACTTCCTTTCGCCCGGTTACCTTTCGGCCGGCATGAGCGCGCGGGGTATGGCGCGGGCCGTTGGCGATCACATCTTGCGGCGGACGAAAGACAAAGTTCTGACCGACCTACCGCCCAAGATGTACCGCGACGCCGAACTCTCGCTGTCGCCAGCCCAAGCGGCCGCGTACGAGCGGGCGGAGAACGAGGGCGTTGTCCATCTGGAAGACCTTGGCAGTGAGTTGAGTGTGCAGCATGTATTCGAACTAGTGCTGCGTTTGAAGCAGATCTGCAACTTCGATCCGGCGACTGGCGAAAGCGCGAAGCTCGACCGGTTGCAGGCCGACCTCGAGGAAGTTGCCGCCAGTGGCAAAAAGGCGATTGTCTTTAGCCAGTGGGTCGGAGCACTCGACAAAATTCGCAAAGTGCTACGCCCCTTCGGCCCCTTGGAATACCACGGAAAAATTCCATCGAAAAAGCGGGACGGGATTATCCAGCAGTTCCGCGAGGACCCGAAATCACATGTCATTCTGATGAGCTACGGCGCGGGAAGCGTCGGGTTGAACCTTCAATTCTGCGAGTATGTCTTCTTGTTCGACCGCTGGTGGAACCCGGCGGTGGAAGATCAGGCGATCAACCGCGCGCACCGCATCGGCGCAGCGGGCCCGGTCACCGTGACAAGGTTTTTGACGCTCGGCACAATCGAAGAAAGGATCAATCAAGTGCTGGAGCAAAAGCGAGATCTTTTCGAGACAGTCCTGTCGCAAACCGACAAACCCGCAAAGCTTGGCCTATCGCAGAAAGAAATCTTCGGGCTGTTCGATCTGCGTACTCCCCGAGGGCCGATGAAAGCGGCCTGAATTCGTTGAGCTGACAAGCTTGCGGATGGAAATGCTACGTCTTCTCCGGCATATGCTCGATCACTTGATCGATCAGACCGTACTCCATCGCTTCGCTGGCGTTCATGAAGCGGTCGCGGTCGGTGTCTTTTTCGATCGTCTCCAGCGGGTGGCCGGTGTGCTTGATGAGAATCTTGTTCAGCCGTTCCTTCACCCGACGGAACTCGTTGGCGTGGATCATGATTTCTTCGGCGGTGCCTTGCATGCCAGCGAGCGGCTGGTGAATCATGATGCGGCTGTTGGGCAGCGCGTGGCGTTTGCCCTTGGCCCCCGCGGTGAGCAACACTGCGCCCATTGATGCACACTGCCCGATGCAATAGGTAGCCACGTCGCAATTGACAAATTGCATCGTGTCGTAAATCGCCATGCCGGCGGTCACGCTGCCGCCGGGCGAGTTGACGTACAGATGGATATCGGCCTTGGGGTCTTCCGATTGCAAAAACAGCAACTGGGCGACGATCGAGTTCGAGACTTCGTCGTTCACGCCCGAGCCGAGAAAGATAATGCGGTCTTTCAGCAGGCGGCTGTAGATGTCGAAGACGCGTTCTTCACGCCCACTTTTTTCGACAACGTAGGGGACCAATGGCATGGGTAGCACTCCGTTATTTCAAGTAGGACTTTGTCCTGTATTGTCAGAAGTCACTGGTGGCTTGAATGCCTAATCGTCGTCTTCCTCATCCACCATTGGCGGTTTGTCGAGGACGTCGTCGACCAGCCCGTACTCCTTGGCCTCTTGGGCGTTGAGGTAGAAGTCACGGTCGGTATCTTTGGCGATCTTCTCCATCGGCTGGCCGGTGTGGGAAGCGAGCACATGATTCAACTGGTCGCGCGTCTTCAGGATCTCGTTGGCTTGAATCTCAATATCGCTAACTTGCCCGCCGACGCCGCCCCAGGGCTGGTGGATCATCATCTTCGAGTGCGGCAGGGCGTAACGCTTTCCTTTAGTGCCGCCGGCCATCAGCACAGCCCCGCCGCTGGCAGCCAACCCGACGCAGTAAGTCGCCACCGGGCAACTGAGAATCTGCATCGTATCGTACATCGCCATGGTGGCGGTCACGCTGCCGCCGGGCGAGTTGATATAGAAGTGGATGTCCTTGCGCCGGTTCTCGCTCTGCAAGTACAGCAGCTTCATGACGACTTCGTTGGCGTTGCCGTCATAAATCTCACCTTGCAGAAAAACGATGCGGTTTTCCAGCAACAGATCGCCGAGGGTCAGCGTTCGTTGCCGTTGGTAGTCGCGGTAGTTATTTTCGATGCCGTGCAATTGCGGCGGCAGTGTCAGTTGGCTCATCCGTGTTTCCTTTGGGCTCATCGTAGCTGGCAAACTCCGTATGCTGGGGATTGATCAACAAATTGTGGAGCAAGCGGACGGCACACGGAGTGTGCCTGCTACCTTTACGTGTGATCGACTGGCTGTTTCGGCACGTCGCCTTCATCGTGTTTTGCCTCTGGGATATCTGCTTCCGGTTCACCGGCGATGAAGTGCTCGACCGCTTCGACGTCGTTCTCTTCAGGCGAATATTTAACCTCGTTGAACTCAGCTTCCGCTTGGATCAATTCGATCACCTTTCGCTCGATAATTTGATTGCGGAGGGTGTCCATGAGATCTTGCTTCTCCAGCCGGGCGCGAACCCGACGGGGGTTGTCGCCGCTTTGCGCGGCGATCATGGCGATTTCGGTGTCGTAGTCGCTCGGATCGGCGTCGACTTCTTCCATCTCGGCGATGCGTTCCAGAATGAAGTGTTCTTTCAGCGCCTTGGCCGTCGATTGCTGGCTGTTTTGCCGCAGTTGATTCTCATGGGCCTGAATTTCTTCGTCGCTGAAACCGCTGCTACGAAGTTCCATCACCGCGCGGTGCAGTTCCCGTTGGCTTTGCCGCTTCAATAAATCTGGCGGCAACGCCCAATCGGCTGATTCAATCAGCAAGGCCGAAATCTGATCGCGCACTTGCTGGTTCTGGTGGTACTTCAACTGGCGGTCGAGGTGCTCCTTGACCGCGTCGCGCATGTCGCCTTCGTTGTCGAAATTGCCCAGCCGCTCGAGCATCGGGCCGTCCAATTCCGGCAGTTCCATTTCCAGTACTTCGTTGATTTTCACGCTGGCGGTCACCTCTTCGTCTCGTAGGTCTTCGTTCAGCGAATCGCTGCTGACCTTGACTTTAGTATCCTTCGTATCGCCTACCTTGGCGCCCTTGAGCAGCTTGTCGAACTTCTCGATGTTGCCGTCAAAGAAGCTGAGCGTCGGCAGCACGCAGACGGTTTCGTCCAGCATTTCAGAAACGGTCTCGCCATCTTTCGTGAACGTCACATCAATAGTGGCATAATCCCCCGCGGCGATCGGACCGTCCTTCTCGACCATTTCGGCGTGCTTACGAAGCAGCTTCTGTAGGTGGGCGTCGACGTCTTCCGGTCCGTAGTCACGCACCGGTTTGTCGATCTTCAGCCCCTTCCATTGCGGCATGTCGAAATCGGGGCGGACTTCCAGGTTGAACTCGAACGTCATCGGCCCTTCTTCAGGGACCTGCACCGCTTCGTAGTCGAAGTCAGGCTCACTGATCGCCGACAGGTCTTCCTCTTCCGTCACTTGCGAAATGGCATCCATAATCAGGCTGCCCTTGACCTGGTTGGCGACTTCCTTGCGGAACTTGTTCTCAACCAATTTCCGCGGGGCCTTGCCATGCCGAAAACCGGGAACTTCGGCCTTGGGCATCAGCTCGTCGACGGCTTCGCTGAGGTAGCGATCCACATCTTCGCGCGCGATGCTCACGCTGATGTGCCGCTCACACGCCGATGGCTTCTCAACGTCGACATTCAGCGTCAGCTTTACTGATTCATCAGCGGCGTTTTCTTCCGGAGCGGAGGGGTCGATCGAGGTGTCGGATGCGGTCATGGAAGTTGATTCCCTTGCCAGTTCTCAATGCGCAAATTTGCCAGCCACAAACGCTTCAGCCCGAAGGGCCGACCGGGGAGGAATCATCATTAGATTTCCCGGCAAGCGCTTCGGGCTGAAATGGGCCGCGGCCTTTAACTGAAGAGCGGGTGATGGGATTCGAACCCACGACAACAACGTTGGCAACGTTGTGCTCTGCCAACTGAGCTACACCCGCATTGCCTGTTTTTTGCCCTGATGGGCGGCAACATAGCGAAATTATAAGGGCGCTTGCCGTTGCTGCAAGGGGAGATTCACGTGCCCACGGCCCCGCGGCGAGTTGTGAATTCAAGCCCTGGCGAGTAAACTAGATGCGGTGTTTTGGCGGACTTACCCGACAGCGCATCGCAGCAGATGCCAACGCCTTCGCCTGACACCCGGCGGCCTGTGGGGCTGCTGAAAAATGATCCCCTAATTCGTCACTTTTCCATTTCACTCGGTCAGCCTATGGACGCAAAACTTGTCGTCGTCGGGGGCGAAGCGCGCGTGACCGAGATTGATTTGAATCTGCCGGTGACGATCGGCCGTGGCCGCAGTACGTCCATTGCGCTGCCGCACCCGTTGGTCAGCCGCAAGCACTGTGAAATCTACGAAGAGGAAGGCAAGCTGGTCATCAACGATCTGGGCTCGCTGAACGGCACCTTCGTCGGCGATCAGCGGATCACGGAACCAACATTCCTGATGCCCGGCGAGCTGCTAACGGTCGGCACCGTCACATTCCGAGCCGTCTATGAGATCGACGGCGAAGTCCCCGCCGTTGAGGATGACACCACGGGAACCGAACAGGTGCAACCCAGCGACCGGACAGTTCACATCGCCGATCAGACCATCTCGGACATCGATCCCGCGGAAGAAGTGGAAGCGGTAGAGGCTGTCGAGGACGTCGAAGAGTTCGAAGACTTGGAGCCCGTTGAGGAAGTGGCGGAGGAAGCCGAAGAGGTTGAGGCAGTGGAAGATGCCGACGATGCCGAAACCGACGCGGTCGAAGTGGAGGACGTTGCCGAAGAGATCGCCGCGGAAGATGTTGCTGAAGAGGTCGAGGAGGTCGAATTCGCCGAAACACAGGCGGTTGAAGCGGAAGACGAAGGCAGCGGGGATGCCACCGATGCCGACGTAGACGACTTGGAAGAGATCGAGGCGATTGAAGAGGTGGAGGAGGTCGAAGAGGTTGGCAGCGAAGCATTCGATGCCGACGAGACAATCCCCGTGCCCGTCCCGACGAAGCCGCGTGCCAACCCGAAACCGGCCGAGAAGCCCGCTCCCAAACCGGCCGCTCAATCAGCGGCAAAGCCCGCCCCCAAAGCACCCGCGCCATCGGTGCAAGTCGCTGACGAAGACGAGGAAGAAGCCATTGCCGTCGAGGACAGCGGCATGTTCGAGCCAGTCGAAGCCGGCACTGCCCCAGCTGGCAAAGAATCTCAAGCCGGCAAAGAAACCGAACGGGCCGACCACGACACCAAGGAGGTCGCTGGCGACACGCAATCCGACGATGACGATGAAGACCTGGCGGCATTCCTCAAAGGATTGGGATAGCGCATGTTGCGAACTAACCGTCTTGCCGCTTGCGGCTTCGCCCTTCTGACGCTTGCACTGTTCATCGGTTGCCCGCCCCAAGTCGGCGACGATG
>CALBTA010000470.1 GCA_937967755.1 uncultured Planctomycetaceae bacterium
TGAACTTGACAAATTGCCCGAGATTTTAGCTGCCGCGCAAGGTGCGGCCAACGAAAACAACGCGATGATGAACGGCCGCTACTTGGGCATCGCGGCGTTGAATCACAAAGATGCAACCCGCCAGATGCCCGCCAACCATCAGACCGAAGCCGGCGAAGAGTTGCTCAGTTGGCGTGTCGCCTTACTGCCGTATCTGGAAGAAAACATCCTGTACGACCAGATCGACCGTCAAGCGGCTTGGGACAGTGCGGCGAACGCGGAACTCACCGCCAATCCAATACCAGTCTTCACGGCTTCGGGCGTGGAAGACTTGACCCTGACCCGTTGGAAGATGGTTCCTCATGCCGCAGGCGGAATGTTGTTCATCGAAGCCGGTGCGGGAACGGAAGTCCCTTGGGCGAAACCCGACTCGTTCGAGATCGACCCCGCCGACCCCAGCGCGGCGCTGGGGGAAGAGCCTGAAGGGGGCTTCATCGTAGTCTTCGACGACGGCCACATCGAGAAGCTCACCACCGCTCAGATTGCTGCCAAGGTAGCATCGGGACCGAAACCGTCGATCGAGGGGCCAACGCCCCCCGTCGACGTGCCCGACCCCGAGCCTGAAGTCGATCCAGAACCAGGCCCCGATACCGACCCACTCACCGATCCGCCGGCCCCCGAGCCGGAAGCCCGACCAGTCCGTACTTGGACAACCGCCGACGGCAAGAACAGCGTGGAAGCGTCGTTCGTGAAGCTGGTCGGAGACAAGGTGACCCTTCGCCGGGCTGACAACGAAGCGGAGGTGACCTTACCTGTGAGCGTTCTTTCCGACGCCGACCAGGAGTATTTGAAGTCGCTCAGGAAGTAACGTTCGTTACGTTCGTTACAACCGCGCGCCGGTTCTACCAGCAGGCTGTGAGCAAGCAATACTTGCTTTCAGCGGACCTAGTGAATGAACCGCGCGGAGAGTCATTGTGAAGCTTCTGAAATTGGAATCGCCCTGCCAGTTGCGGCAGTACGCGGCGGCCTGGGATGATCTGTGGTGGCGTAGCGCTTCGGCATTGCCGACACACCGGGGCGAATTGCTGGCCCAATGGCTGGAACACTTCGCCGCCAGCCGCCGGTTTATCGCGTTGGCGGTCGAGGCCGACGGGCAACTGGTCGCTGCGTTGCCGTTAGTTGGCGAACGTAAACTGCGCGTATTGCCCGTGGGTGCCCAGGCGACCAATTGTTGGACAGAAGGCGGGGCCCTGCTGGTCGATGCCCACGCGCCCGAAGGCACGATGGCTCTGGTGGCGCAAGGTCTATGCGGTTTGAACTGGCCGCTGCTGTCGCTGGACGACATCAATGCAGGCGACCAGTGGTGGGGCGATCTGCGCCAGCAACTTACCCACTCGCAAGCGACCACGCACACCGTACCCCGCTTTCACAACGGGCTGATCGATATCACGCACGATTGGGACGGCTACGTCGCGGCGCTCAGCGGAAATCATCGCAGCGCGGTCAAGCGTTCGCTGAAGAAACTCAGAAAAGAAGGCGACGTGCGACTGCAAGTTCACTCGGAACTGGTCTTCAAAGACATCGAACCGCTGCTGCACACCGCGTTCGAAATCGAAGACCGCAGTTGGAAAGGCGAGGCCGGCACATCGATTCTTCGCAGCCCCGGCATGTTCGACTACTTCCTGCGGCAATCGCAACAACTGGCCCAGTGGGGGCAACTGGAACTGCTGTTCCTCACCCTAAGCGGGCAGGCGATTGCGTTTGAATATTGCTACCACGCCAAGGGGGTCATCGGGTCGCATAAGATCGGCTACGACGCCCGCTTCAGCAAATTCGGGCCGGGGCGGCTGCTGCGATATTTGCAACTCGAGCGCTACTTCGCCGACCCGCAGCGAAGGTTGCTCGACACGATGGGCATCCTCTGCGAGGCGAAAGCGAAGTGGTGTACCCGTTCGCAAGAGATCAACCGCCTGATGGTCGCCCCGCGAGGGCTGGCCGCGACAGCCATTATGCAGGGGTACAAACACGTCTGGCCGCGCGTGCGAAATCTCATCGGCCGCCGCCACATCCCCTACGTGCCCCCGGCGTTGGGAGCCGAAGTTGCTCTAGCAACGCCGGTGTTGAACGAACCGACATCCGTCGCGTAAGATCGATGCGGACCATCGATCCAACCCCTTCATTTGAGAGCGTGCCATGCTCGGCGCTCAGCTTGATTCCCAGCAATACATCCAGCGGTTGCAAGACGAACTTGCCCGCGTCGATCAAACGGCCATGCAAACGTGGTCCGACTTGACGTACCAGGCATGGGAGCGGGAGCAATTCGTCTACGTCTTCGGCAACGGCGGCAGCGGCACGACGGCGACGCACTTCAGCGAAGATCTTGGCAAAAGCTCCCTGCGCGAAGAGGACTTGGGCGATGAGTCGAAGAAGCGGCTGAAGATCATGAGCCTGACCGATAACCTCGGGTGGATTCTGGCACTCGGCAACGACGTGGGCTACGAGCAAATCTTTGTGCAGCAGTTGATGAACTACGGGCAGGCGGGTGATTTGGTCGTTGCCATCAGCGGTTCCGGCAATAGCGAGAACGTGCTGCGGGCCGTCGATTGGGCTAACCGCCACGGCTTGACCACGTTCGCTTTGACCGGTTTCAGCGGCGGCAAGCTGAAAGAGATGGCGCAGCACAATTTGCACGTCGAACTTGACGACATGGGCATGGTCGAAAGCATTCACCTCTGCCTATTCCATTGGGTGTTGAACGACGTCTTCGCGCGGATCAACCACGAAGGTCGCCATGCATCTCGGCATTGAAATCGGCGGTACGAAGCTTCAACTCGGCATCGCCGACGGATCTCCGCTGGCGGCTTCGCAACATACCGACGTCGACCCGGCCCGCGGAGCGCCCGGCATTCTCGAAGAGATCGAACGCCACGGCCGGGCCTTGTTGCAGAAGCACGAAGTCGACCGAGTCGGCATCGGGTTCGGTGGGCCGGTGGATGCACAGTCTGGCAAGACGATCAAAAGCCACCAAATCGCAGGCTGGGAAGGCGTCGCGCTGGCCCAATGGTGCGAGCGGATTTTCGGCAAGCCAACGGCGCTGGCCAACGATTGCGACGCGGCCGCGCTGGCGGAAGCGAAATTTGGTGCAGGCAAAGGTGCCGCGGTCGTCTTTTACATCACGGTCGGAACGGGCGTCGGCGGCGGGCTGGTCGTTAACGGCCTGCTGCACGGCGCGAACCGGCCGGCCGCTGCCGAGATCGGCCACCTGCGCCCAGGATTGCAGTGCGATCACGATGAGCAAACGGTCGAATCGCTGGCCAGCGGATGGGGCATCGCCGCCGCGGCGCGGGAGCGTTTTACCGATGAGATCATCCACTCGCTTGACCGCCTCCGCGATGCCGAAGATGAATTGGATCGCCGCGAGCGGATGAAATTCGCCGCGATGGAAGACAAAGAGTACCTTGCCGATCTGTGGCAGCGCTGCGGTTACGCGCTGGAATACCTCACGGCTAAGCACGTCGGGCAGGCAGCGGAAGCGGGCAATGCCATCGCCCGAGAGATTATCGCGCACGCCATCGAGGCGCTCGGTTGGGCGATTGCCCAGGTCATCACCCTCACCGCGGCCGAGGTTGTCGTGGTTGGCGGCGGTGTATCGCTATTGGGCGAAGCAATGTTCTTCGAGCCGCTGCGCGAGCAAGTCGCCCGCTTCGTCTTCCCCCCGCTGCGAAACACTTACCGCATTTTGCCGGCGGCATTCGGCCAATGGGTCGTGGTTCATGGTGCACTAGCGATAGCCGCAGGCGAGTCTTCACTTACCGGCGGCTAGCGCCTTGCCGCTCAGTTGCATCCGCCGGTTCCCGACGGGGCGATACCCACGGAAGTACCGCCAGGCAGACCACGCCGAGCGCCACGTCCAACAGCAATGTGCGCGGGTAGCCGCGGCTTTCGATGTACCACCCTTGCCAGGTCGCCGA
>CALBTA010000471.1 GCA_937967755.1 uncultured Planctomycetaceae bacterium
TAGGTCGAGAACTTGAAGCCACGGCGGTACTCGTACTTTTCGACCGCCCGCATCAAGCCGGTGTTACCTTCCTGGATGAGATCCAAAAAGCTGAGGCCCCGGTTGCGGTATTTCTTGGCGATCGAAACGACCAGCCGCAGGTTGCCGCTGGAAAGGTCGCGCTTGACCGCTTCGTATTCGACGTATTGCTTTTCGGCCATCTCGCACCGGCGGCGCAGGCTGCGCGGGCTGGATTGGGTCATCAGCATCAGGTCGCGAAGCTCGCGCCGCAGTTCGTTGCGCTCTTCGTCGCTGATGTTCTCGCCTTGGGTCAATGTTGCGCGAATCTCATCCATGCGCTTGGAACACTCTGAAAGTTGCTTGATCAACGGGTGGACGCGCCGTGTTCGAAGGCTCAACTCTTCCACAAGCTGCAAGCACTTTTCCCGGCTGCGCGAAAACGTCCTCCGGGCTTGCCGCTTTTGGCCCTCGGTCGCCCGTCGCGATGTCATGACCTTGAACGCAGCCCGCATGTTCTCCATCAAACGCTCCAGCGTCGCCAGGTTATGCGGCATGCGGGCTTGAATCTGTTCTTTCGTTAGGCATTCAGTCAGTGAGACCTTGATGGTGCGGTCGAACGGCAACTCGCCCCGGTGAACCCGCTTCAGGGTTTCGACCGTCGCGTTCAACGCATAGAAGCAACCCAACAGCGTGCGGCGGAAGCGCTTGCGGGTGATCTCAATCTTTTTGGCGAGCGAGATTTCTTCTTCGCGAGTCAGCAGCGGAATTTGCGCCATTTGCGACAGGTACATCCGAATCGGATCGCTGTTCAGCTTACGAACTTCATCGGGAGCCAGCGTCAATGCCGGTTCCGCTTCGGCTTCCTTGGCGTTCGCCTCGTTCGCGGTGGGGCTGGCTTTTTCGCCCGTTTCGTCGAAGTCGTCCGGGGCTTCGTCCAGCAATTCGATGCCGAGTTCGTCGATGCGAATCAGCAGTTGGTCGAGCTTCTCAGGCGTGACTGCTTCGTCAGGAAGATAGGCGTTGACTTCTTCGTAAGTCAAATAACCTTGGGCTTTGCCCTTGTCGATCAGGTCGGTCAGTTGAACGTCGGCTTGCTGCAACATCTGGATACCCCCGGCGCTTCCAGCGCGTTGATAGGCATCTTGTGACCGGCGGCTTCGCTGCGGGAAGGCAGGATGCGAAGCGGTTGCCGGTTTCCCAAACTCTGGCCCGTCCATGGGTTCGATAATGTTTGGGCGTTGTATTGTCGTCGTAGCAGAAGTCGTGAGACTTCTGAAACTTCTGATTTGATTCACGATCCCCGAACTCTCACGAGTTCGGCTACTCAAGTTTTACTCCTTGGTTTGCAGTTTTTGCTGCTGTTGTTTCTGTTGGATGGCCCGTTTGACTAATTCCAATGCGTCGGCCTCGCTCGACTGTCCTTGGGCGATACGCTGCAGCGAAAGGTTGTCTTGACGCTCGAGCATCCGCCGAATGACAAACTCCAGCCGCTCCTCAGGTGTATGGATCGACGCCGGCGATTGATCGTGGGCTTGCCAGTCGAGCGTCACCAATATGTTCGAAAAGGCCGGATCGTCCAACTCCAATTGCACGCGATTGCAATCGGGGTATTCTTCGGCGGCGATCACTGCGTTGTAGGTTGCGAACAGTTGCCCAGCGATGTCGGTTTGCAAATGCTCAGGCCCGATCGATTCAATCGCGACCTCGAACAGTTGCGGCTTCAGGCAAAAAAGTTGGAACAGTTCAATCTCGTCGATCGTCATGTCCGCGGCAGTCGCTTTGGCCGGCGGGTCCGATTCCGCGGCTTCGTACTTGGGCTTCTTTGCGGACCGCAGCTCGCCTAAACGGTTGCGCAGCGCGTCTTCGCTTTCGTTGAATGTCTTGGCGACGTGGCGAATGATCTGCCCCTGCCGCAGCCGCATGGCCGCGTCACTTTCGGTCGAAAGCCGCGGGGCGTTCGCGATTTGCGTCAGAATTTTCTCCAACGCCTGATTGGCCCCATGCACGTCGCGCCGCACGTCAATGCCATCCAGCACCGCATCCAGCGAATGCCCCAGCGCATCGGGCGATTGTTCGACCAGTTGCCCAAAGGCTTCTGCCCCGTGTGTTTGCAGGAAGTCGCACGGGTCCATGCCGGCGGGCAGTTTCGTCACGCGAAGATCGACTTGCTCGGCGACGAACATCTCCAGCACCTGGTTGGTTCGCTTCTGCCCCGCCTCGTCGCCGTCGAGCACCAGCGTGATGCGATCGGCATAACGGCGGAGCAAACTTCGCGGCCGCACATGCTGCTCGCCGATCGCCGTGCCGCAAACCGCCACCACATTCGGCACGCCGTGTTGGTGGGCCATGATGACGTCGGTGTAACCTTCCATCACAATGATGTGGCGGCTCTTTTGAACTTCCGCGCCGGCAATATCTAACCCGAAAAGCTGTTCGTGTTTCGAGTAAAGCCGAGTCTCTGGCGAGTTCTTGTACTTTGCCGGGTCGTCCGAACCCGGAAGAATTCGCCCGCCGAACGCAATGGGCCGCTGCTGGGTATCGCGAATCGGGAAAATCACTCGCCCGCGAAAGAAGTCATAAGGGCGTCCGCTCTTTTCACTGACACCCGCCAGACCGACCGCCTGCAAGATCGCCGGCGAATAGCCCGCCGGCTGCGCGCGGTTCACTAGCCACTGCCATTGTTCCGGGGCGAAGCCGATGTGGAACCGCTCGATGCTCTCGGCGGTGATTCCGCGCTGCTGCAAATACTCGCGAGCGGGCGCGGCGTCGCTACCTTCCTTTAAGAAACGGTGGAACTGCGTTTCCGCCCAGGCCATCGCGGCGTACAGGGTCTTCTTGTCGTTGGGGCTGCCTGGCTCGACCGCTTGGCGTTGGGCCTGCTTCAGTTCAATCCCAGCCCGTTCGGCGAGCAGTTCCAAGGCCTGGCGAAAATCGACCCCCTCGCGCTGCATCACAAAGTTGAAGACGTCGCCGCCGATGTCACAAACCCAGCACTTCCACGATTGGCGATCGGGGTTGACCTTCAGGCTGGGCTTGGTGTCGTCGTGCCAAGGGCAACGGGCGGCGAACAGGCGACCTTCGCGGCGCAGTTCCAGATAGCCGCCGATCACAGCGGTAATCTCGCTGGCTTGGCGTACCTGTTCTTTCGCGTCCATTGCGGCGGGCGACATCGGCGTTTCCTTCTGTGCGTTCGATTGAACGCGAGCCGAGCAACTGTGCCATCCTTAGCACGCCGCTCGATTGTAAGAATCCGGGTTGGTGGGTCAACATTGCGCTGCGGGGAATTTGACGTTCGCGCCGGCAGTGATGGCACTCCAGTGCTATCATCATTGGACCGAACAAACTTCAGAACCACAAGTGGTACGAAAGGACGCTGCTACTAACGCCAATGGTTCAGATTGTGCAAATCGTTGGCGATTGAAGCACCGGACCGCTCCAATTTATTGATTGCGCGCACGATGTGGTGGTCCTTCATGTCGCGATTTGGGTCATTGTCGAAGCGAATGACGATGATGCCCGGGTGGTGCCGCTTCGTCTCTTGCACCAACAAATGCAGATCGAGAAAGTCATCGTGATTCCGCGTCACCAGAACCAAACCGTGATGAGCGGTGTACGTCAGATGGCGAGCATCAGAAACTCCGACTGTCCCGGCATCTGCTGGAATCGTAACACGATGGCCTGCTTGGGCGAGCCTTCCCGCTAGGGATCGCTTTGCACTATCTTCGTCAAGATACAGATTCATTCGCCCGGTGCGTCAGCCATCGGAGCGTACGGCCAAACGTCTCGTCCGGAGGCCTCGATTCTTACCGATTCGCGGTCGCGTTCGGCGTTGAGCAAGCTTTGGTTCTCTCGGCAATAGGCAATTGACTCGAGAACAGCCGCCACGGGTACATCATACTCATCAGCGACCTGCTCCGGCGTGAGCGGTTCTGTCCCAATCGTCTCGCGGTAGAGAATCTCTGCCCGAATACGACCGTTGACGAACAGTTGCTGATAATTTGACCCGGGCTTGGGGGCGAGATGATGGTATCGCGCGGCTTGGGCCGGTGAGCTTTCTGAAGTAGCGGAAGTATTTGCCATGATTTTCCTCCAACCCTCAATTATACCCCAGGCGTCTTGGTTTGACTTCATCATTCATTTCAGCTTCGTATTGGGGTTCCACGAGCCAAAAACTGGGAAGCCGCGAGGCCTGGTTCTTGGTAGAATATGGGGCTGACTGATGCTATCACTCCCTCCACCTTACCCACCCCTCGCCTGCCGCCCGTATGCTCACTGCTCTGGAAGTTCACGGGTTTAAGAGCTTCGCCGATAAGACGCGGTTCGATTTCCCCGATGGCATCACGGTCATTGTCGGGCCTAACGGTTCCGGCAAGTCGAACGTGGTCGATGCCTTGAAGTGGGTGCTGGGGACGCAAAGCGCCAAAAGCCTGCGCGGCAGCGAGATGACCGATGTCATCTTCAAGGGTTCTTCCGCCGGGCGGAAACCGCTGAACACAGCCGAGGCGACGCTCACGTTCGACAACACCGATGGCAGCCTGCCGGTGGAGGAGAAGAAGGTCACGGTCACCCGGCGGGTTTACCGCAGCGGCGAGGGGGAGTATCTGATCAACGGCCAGCCCTGCCGGCTGCGGGACATCAAAGACATGTTTCGCGGCACAGGCGTGGGGACCGATGCGTACAGCATCATCGAGCAAGGCAAAGTTTCGGCGATGCTGCAGGCGTCGGCGAAAGACCGACGAGCGATATTTGAGGAAGCCGCCGGCATCAGCCGCTTCAAGGCCAAAAAGGTCGAAACCGAACGCCGCCTGGCCCGCGTCGATCAGAACATGCTGCGGCTGTCCGACATCGTTGACGAAGTCGAAAGCCGGCTGCGCAGCGTGCGCAGCCAGGCGGGCAAGGCCCGGCGATATAAGGAATACAGCGAGCGATTGCAGCAGTTGCGAACGCAAGTCGGCCAAAGCGATTGGCGAAAGCTTTCGCAGCGGTTGCTGGAATTGGACGAGCAACTCAACCAGTTGCAGGCAGAAATTGCCGAGGGCGAGAGCCAGAGCGCCGATTTTCAGGCGGAACTGGATGCCACCGAAGATGGCTTTCGCGATATCGAAGCGGCGATGGTGGAAACGCAGTCGCACTTGGCAACCAACGGCGAGCGCATCGCAGCGGGGCAGTCGACCATCGAACACCAGCGGGCCCGCTGCTTGGAGTTTGAAGAAGAAATCAGCCGTTGCCGGCGTCAACTCGCCGCGATGAGCCACCGCACCGGCGACCTGGACGAGCAACTGCGAGAGACGACCGCCCATGTCGAAGCGGCCGATGATGAATATGAACGGTTGGCGCAGCGCGTTAACGAAATCGCCAACGAATCGCAGCAACTGGCCCGCAGACTAACCGACCTTCGCGAGCGCGAAGACCAACTGCGCGACGAGCGGCTAGCACTGTTGCAGCAAGTTGGCGAGTGTGACAATGCAATCACCGCTGGAAAATCTCAGCTTGCCGAGGCGGAAAGTGTGATCACGCTCCGTGAATCCGAGCAGCGTGAGTTGTCGGCTTCTGTCGAGCAGCACGTGCAACGCGTCGCCGATGCGGAAAGCCAGTTGCGAACGCTCGAGTCTTCAGCTAACCAACAGCAGCGGCAGGTTCTATCCGCGGAAGAAGATGTCGAACGAACGCAAGGCCAACTCGAGCGGCGGCGTGAGGAGTTGCAGGCACTCCATTCCGAACAAGTGCGCCTGGAAGAGCGGGCAGCGCTGCTGACCGATTTGATGCATCGCCAGGAAGGGGTTCGCTCGGGAACGCAGGAAGTTCTCGCCCGGGCGAAGTCTTCAGGGCAAGCGGAAGGGGCCAACCCTTACCGTGATGTCTGCGGCATGTTGGCCGATTTGATTGAAGTACACGTCGAATCGGCCGCGCTGGTCGAAGCGGCCCTTGGCGAAGTCGCGCAGGCGATCGTCGTTCGTGGTCAAAAACTGCAGGACTATTTTCGCGACCCGGCGCGACGGCCCAAAGGACGCGTCGCCCTGCTGCCTGTCGAAGACGCCCCGCTGCCGATTGAAACCGATTGGGCGGAGATGGATCAGCAAACTGGCGCCGTTGGACGGGAGGGTGGGTTCGGGAGTGCAGAGTGGAGGGACAGGGCGCTGATTCGGCGCGTGGGAGGCGCAACGAGAATAGATGAAGATCTTGACGTCGCCCGGCGGTTGTCGGAAATTTCCGATGGCCAGGCGCGCTTCGTGGCGCTCGATGGGGCCGTGCTGGAGCCAGACGGAACAGTCGTCTTCGGAGCCGGGCAACAAGCGACGGGTTTGATCTCTCGCCGCAGCGAACTACGGCAAGTGCAAAGCCGCACCGGCCAACTCGCACAGGAAATTCAGATCGCCAACAACCGAGTTGCTGGGTCAGAAACCCACTTTACCGAGGCGGTGGAGCAGGCCAAACGGCTTTCGCAACTGCATCGCGAAATGTCGGACGAGCTAACCAGCCAGAAGGCAGCGGTCACAGCGAGCCGCCAGGAGTTGGAACGCGGCCAAGGAGCGCTGCAAACCTTGTTGGGCGAAATCGCCAACGTTGTGCAGTCGCGGGCTGCCGCGACCGCGAAAGTTTCCGAAGCCGAACAACGACGAGATGAACTACGACAGTTGGTGCAACAATGCGCGGCGAAGCGAGAGGGCGCGGCTGCCGAAATTCGCCGTGCCGAAGCCCAGCACAAGGCCTGCGATCTGCGGGCGACCAGCGCCAAGATCGATGCGGCCAAAAGCGAAGAGCGGCTCGATGCGCAGCGGGCCAAACTGCGGCAGCTTCAACGCGACAGCCAAGAACGCCGCCGCGCACTTGCCGAGTTACACAGCCAGATCGATAACGGTCAAACGCGCCTATCCGGAACGGAATTGAGCATCCTCAATGCGCAATCTTCCTGTGCGATGCTTTACTTGCAGCGAGAACAACATACCGCTGAAATGGGTGTGCATCTTCAAAACCGCGAAGCCCTTGGGGGAACCCGCCGAGAGATCGGCAGGCAACTCGAGGCATCGCGCAAGGCTGTTCATCGACTGGAAGAGAAACGCCACAAGCTGGAAGTCGCGGCCGAGCAAGCCCGTGGCGAACGTCAGCATCTGGCGCAACGGTTAAGTGACGATTACGGCATTGACCTGGCGAATATGGCTGGCGAGGAATCGGAACAACAGTCGCACGAGCGGGAAGCGGTAGAACAAGAGATCGAAGAACTCCGCCGAAAAATTAACAACATTGGCGCGGTCAATCTGGAAGCGCTCAACGAAATTGACGAACTGGACGAACGCTTCAACGACCTCAGCGGGCAATTCAACGACCTGAAAGAAGCCAAGGCAGCGCTAGAAAAAATCATCCAACGCATCAACACCGACAGCCGACGGCTATTCGCCGAAACGCTGGAAGCGATTCGTGGGAATTTCCAGCAGCTTTACCGTAAGCTGTTCGGCGGCGGTAATGCCGATCTGGTTTTGGAAGAAGGCGTTGACATCTTGGAAGCGGGCATTGAAATCGTCGCCAACCCGCCGGGGAAACCGGCATTCAGCAACAGCCTGCTCAGCGGCGGAGAGCAAGGGCTGACGGCAGTCTCGCTATTGCTGGCCATCTTTCAACACCGCCCCAGCCCGTTCTGCGTGCTGGACGAAGTCGATGC
>CALBTA010000472.1 GCA_937967755.1 uncultured Planctomycetaceae bacterium
AAACCCGACCTACAGAATACCCTCCGTTACCTCCGTGTTCTCCTGTTCAATTCTATACCACCAAAACAAAAGACAGATTCCACTCCAACGAGGCGTCTCATGCGAAATATCTTGCTCACTTCCGCACTGTTGTTGGTCGGCACGAACTTCGCCCTCGCCCGGGGTCTGATCATTCCGACCGAGCCGGACCTTCCGCCGCTGGCGATGCTGAACCACCATGTCGACGTGGCGATCGAGGATCAGGTGGCGATCACCAAGGTGCGGCAGACGTTTCGCAACCATACCGACCGCAAGTTGGAAGCGACTTACATCTTCCCGATTCCGGCCGGGGCCAGCGTGCGCGACTTCGCCATGTGGATCGACGGAGAGCGGGTCAAAGGAGAACTGATCCCAGCTGACGACGCCAAGAAGGTCTACGCCGATGTCGTCCGCCAAACGAAAAACCCGGCCCTGCTCGATTACATCGGCAATGGCTTGCTCAGCCTGAAAATCTTCCCGATCCCGCCCCAAGGTGATCAACAAGTGGAAGTCAGTTTCACCACCGTGGCCAAGAAGGAGCACGGGCTGGTCGAGTATGTTTACCCGCTGAAAACCGACCGCACCGCCGCCAGCACGTTAGAAGAGTTCAAGCTGAACGTCACGCTCAAGTCGCAACAGCCCATCGGCACGGTCTACAGCCCGACGCACGAGATCACCGCCCAACAAAAGGACGATCACCACGCCGCGATCGCATATGAAGAACATGCCGCGCAGCTCGACCGTGATTTTCAACTCTTCTATACCACCAGCCAGCAAGACATCGGCCTGACGAAGATCGAGCACCGGCCGATCTCGGACGAAGACGGTTACGTCATGCTGCTGCTTTCTCCGCGGGCAGAGCTGGCGAAGAATCAGAAGGTGCCGCGCGACATCGTGTTTGTTGTGGATACGTCCGGCAGTATGCGGATGGATAAGAAGATGGACCAGGCCCGGGCCGCGCTACGGCATTGCCTGGGCGGGTTGACCAAGGATGATCGCTTCGGGCTGATCAGCTTTTCGACGACGGTTAACCACTACCGCGACCAACTCGTTCCGGCCAACGATGAGCATCTGGCGCAGGCGAAGGGTTGGGTCAGTGACCTGTACCCCGGCGGCGGAACGGCCATTCACGATGCGTTGAGTGCGGCCGCCCAAATGCGCGGCGACGACGCATCGCGAATGTTCACCGTCGTGTTTTTCACCGACGGGCTGCCGACGATCGGGGAAACCGATACGGCGAAGATCCTGGCCAGCATCGCGAAGCAGAATACCGAAAACACGCGGATCTTTTCCTTCGGCGTGGGCGACGACCTGAACGCGGTCTTCCTGGACCAGCTTGCCGAACAAACGCGGGCGGTCAACCGCTTCGTTCGCCCCGGCGAGAACTTGGAAACCCAAGTCGCCAGCTTCTTCGGCAAGATCAATCACCCGGTGCTGGCTAATTTGAAGCTGAAGGCCCAAGGCGATGTGCGGCTGTCGGAAGTTTACCCGCCGCGCCTGCCCGACTTGTTTCACGGCGATCAACTGGTTGTGCTGGCCCGTTACGAAGGGGCGGAGGATGCGCAGTTGGTGCTCGAAGGCAACGTCGGCGTACACGACAAGCAGTTCACTTACGATGTGCAGTTCCAATCGCGGGCGACCGACAAACCGTTCGTGGAAGAGTTGTGGGCGCGCCGCAAGGTCGGCTATTTGCTCGACCAGATTCGCACTAATGGCGAGCAGGATGAACTGGTCGATGAGGTGGTTCAACTCGCCAAGTCGTATGGCATTACCACGCCGTACACCAGCTATCTGATCATGCCGGACGCCCCAGTCGAACTGGCTTCCGCCGATCCTTACGGGCAGCGGGGCGGTCAGCAAGGCGGCCAACCAGGCGCGGGGTCCGGCGGAGCACAAGGCGGATTCACCACGCCCGCTGCGCTGGCGCAGCGCAACAAAGGCGAAGGCCAAGGGCAGATGTCGCTTGAGGAATTCGCCCGTCGTGCGCACGATTCCGACGACGCCTTTGCCGATCAGCGCGGGCGTTTCACTACAAGCGAATTCGACCGCCAACTGGCCCGCGCCGAACCATCAGGCGACAGCCCCGCCAACGAAGCGCGCGAGCGTTTGGAAAAGGCGAAGGAGTTGAAGTCGGCCTTGGACCAGGCCCAAGCGAACTACCGCGACGGAAAACTTCACGCCAACCAGGTGCGAAAGTTGGGGGTCGATCTGGCGGTTAGCACCGGCGCTTTGAAGAACCAGACGCAACTGCAGGCGACCGCCACCCGGCGGGTGAACAACCGCAGCTTGCTGGAATATGGCGGGGTGTGGATTGACGAAGGTTTCAACGCCAAGACTCCCACGCTGGCCGTGAAGGCCCAAAGCGACGCCTACTTCAAACTGCTGGCGCTGCACCCGGAAATGAAAGCGGTCTTCGCCCTGGGCAACCACGTCATCTGGATCACTCCCGGCGGAACGGCCCTGATCATCGACACCACCGCCGGCAAAGAACAACTGGCCGACGCCGAAATCGACAAACTACTGGCGGCAAAGTAGATCGGCAGTCCCTGACGATCAGAGGCAGCGATCGATTGCCCGCTCGCGCTCGGCTTGAAGCCCGCGGCGCGAATTCACATCACCTTCGCCGCTTCCCTTTGACCGCTCGCGTGGCGATCATCGTCGGTGCCCATTCGGCCAGCGGGCTGGTGGGGTGGATGTCTTTGTAGAAGCCGGTGATGCTGAAGCCGGCGGCGATTTGCCCGCCGATTTGGTCTTCCAACGTATGGCTCCACTCAAGCGGTTCCTCTTGGGCGATCAAGTCATGCCGGCGCGCATCGTCCAAATCTTCCAAGTCGCTGTAGGGCAAACTCTTGGTGATCCGCAAGTTTTCCGGGTCAACATCGTCGCGGTCGAACAGGTACAACAGCGGATTGGCAAAGCCCGCCAGCAGTGCCCCGCCCGACTTCAAAACTCTGTGCGCCTCTTTCCAAACCGGCCGCACATCCGGCACGAAGCAGTTGCTCACGGGGTGAAAGACAACGTCGAAGCTGCCAGCTTTGAACATCGAAAGCTTCGCCATATCCCCCTCGACGCATTCAATCTCCAACCCTTCCCGGGCGGCGACCAGCGCATCGTGCGATAACTGGGCCGGTGATTGATCGAGCAACGTCACCTGTGCCCCGGCCGCCGCCAAGATCGGGGCCTGCTGCCCGCCGCCGCTGGCTAAACACAAAACCTTGTTCCCTTCCACTTCGCCGAACCAATCCCGCGGAACAGGTTTCGTCGGCGTCAGCACCACATGCCAATCGCCGGCGCGGGCCTTGGCGATCGTCTCGCTATCAACGGGAATCGTCCAAGGGTTGTTCCGCTGAACTTCGCGGTCCCACGCTTTGCGATTGTGTTGGTTGACATCCATGAAACTGATTCTAACGCATTGAAGCGCACCTGTTTAATCGTACTCGTCTTTTTGAACTCGTTTTCTCGTACTCGATGGGTCGGTCGGGCGCATACTATCGAGTACGAGAAGACGAGGACGAGTAGGAGGACGATGAAGTGACCTCCTGCTTAGAAGGATTGGATTACCGAAAGTGAAATCTGACCCTCCATAAACGTTTGAGGTCGCGATTGTGTGTTGTTCAATCAATCATTCCATTCTGCTCGCGCCACATCTCCAGCCTCGGCGGAAGCTGCTCGCAAGTTGCCGTTCCCGTCACCGCGAGCTGCTGTACCGTTAGCGAAGCTACCAAATTGCCGATCACTGCCGCTTCGACAGGCGATGCGCCGCTGCACAGGGCCAGCACGCAACCGGCGGTTACGCTGTCGCCGGCACCGGTCGTGTCGATCTCTCCGGCGACGTTGACGCCCGGCACGTCGTGCCAGTCGGCATCAAACACCGACATGCCGCCAGCACCGCGGGTGATGAAGACGGGACGACCTGTTTGTTCGTGCAGTTGCTGGGCATGCTCTTGTAATTGGTCGACGCCGACCACTTCACCCGGTTGCGGGTCGGTGCGGCCGATGGTTTCGAACTCATTGGGCTTGATGATCATGTTTTCAAACTGATCAACGTGCCGCCGGCTATCGGCCCAAAAAATTACATCGGGGTGTGCCTTCGCCACGTTACCGAGGTGCAGCCGCACTTGCTCCGTCACCACGCCGCAGCCGGTTGCTTCGACTTGATCTAAGACGATGACCGCGTCGAAGTCGGAAACGATGGCGCTCAGCGATTCGATCACCGCTTGCTCAATATCCTCAGGCGTGGCCCGGCGGTTCTTGGTGTCCAGCCGCGAATGTTCGCCAGCCAGCCCCGGCTCGTTCACATCGCGTGGTTTGGTGTAAGTCGGCGTGAAGCGATCGGCCGCGGTGTGCAGTTGATCGATGTTGCAATTCAGTTCTTTCAACCCGCGACGCAGTTCGAAGCCCTCGCCGTCGTCGCCGGTGAACCCGATCGCGTCCAGCCGGCCCGCGCCCAGCGACGCCAGGTTGGCA
>CALBTA010000473.1 GCA_937967755.1 uncultured Planctomycetaceae bacterium
CACGCTGCTGCGCTCGGTCAATCCTAAGCCAGTTTGCGGGTCGACGATGTGCGAGTAGCGAACGCCATCGATTTCAACGAACTGCCAGGTATCTCCACTGGTGGCGATGGCTTGATGGGCGATTAGCAAAAACCTGCTCGGTTTGGCATCGGCGGCCAGCGGGGCGACGCCGATCTTCCAGCCTTCGCGGAGGGGCGGAGCGGCGCTAGCGGCGATGTCTCCACCGCCGTTCACCAAAGCGCTTTCGATGCCATGTTTTTTGAGCGCCGCCAACGCTTCGTCGACGGCGAAGCCCTTGGCGATACCGCCTAAATCGATTCGCATGTTCGCCCGGGCCAGCGAGATCGATTGCGACGCTTCGATCATGGCGACGTGCTGGAATCCGACCGCCGCCAGCGCCGCCTCGCGCTGTTTGACTGTCGGCAACGTCTTCTTCCGCCGGGCCTCGCGCCACAGCGAAGTTAGCGGGCCAACGGTCACGTCGAACGCCCCGCCGCTTTCGCCATGAAAACGCCGTGAATGCAGCATGACTGCCCACAAATCATCACTGGCCGTCACGGGCGATTGAGTCGGCGATGCGGCGCTTAGCTTGCTCAATTCGCTGCGGGGGTCGTAGTCGTTCAGGGCCTGATCCAAATCAGCAATTCGCCGAAACGCCGCCCCGAAGGCGGTTCGGGCCTGATCGTCATTTTCGGCGTACAGCACGATGCTAAACCGCGACCCCATCGCCGGCCGGGCCGCTTCGTAGCGCGAGAGTTCTTCGGCCATCGCGGACGAAGTCGCCAAAAGCAGCAATGGTAAGAAGGCCTTCCAAGGCGGTCGAAATGCCTCGACGGCCTTGGCGGACCGTCGTACTGGTGAATGATTGAATTTCATCGCCGTAGCGGTTATCTTGGAAATGGATCAATGGAGTGAGTCTTCATCCCCATTGTACCCCAGCTCGCGAGAGTTCGGGGAAACCACGAACATCGCCGGAAGTCTCACGGCTTCCGCTACCTTTCCCACCCGATTCCCAAGATAGCGCAGGAGACGCCACGCATGAGTCAGCAGAAAGACACGAACCAGGCATCGGAAAAGAATCCTTCCCGCCGTGACTTCATCAAGACCGGTTCGGCGGTGGTCGCGGGTACCGCGGCAGGAACCGCGGCGCTTGGTTCGTTGAGCATCGCTCAGGCGGCCCACGCCTACGGCGGCGATGAAATCAAGATCGGCCTGATCGGATGCGGCGGGCGCGGAACGGGCGCGGTCAATCAGGCGATGAATACCAAGGGCCCGACGAAGCTGGTCGCCATGGCCGACGTCTTCGCCGATCGCCTGCAAGGCAGCCTCCGCGGCATCAAGGGCCGGCACGGCGATAAAGTGGATGTACCCGCCGAACGGCAGTTCGTGGGTCTTGACGGTTACAAGGGTGTCGTCGAAAGCGATTGCGATGTGGTCATCATGGCGACCTCGCCCGGCTTCCGCCCGCTGCACTTCGAAGCCTGCATCAAAGCCGGCAAGCACGTCTTCGCAGAGAAACCGGTGGCGACCGACGCCCCTGGCGTTCGCCGCTTCCTGGAAGCGGGCGAGCTGGCGAAGCAGAAAGATCTGCTGGTGCAAATCGGCTTGCAACGCCGGCACGAAGAAGCCTACCGCGAAACGATCGCCAAGATTCACGACGGCGTAATCGGCGACATCACCGCCACGCGCGTGTACTGGAACGGCGGCGGCGTATGGACCCGGCCGCGGCAAGAAGGCCAGACCGAGTTGGAATACCAAGTGCGCAACTGGTACTACTTCAACTGGCTTTGCGGCGACCACATTTGCGAACAGCACATCCACAACCTCGACGTCGGTTGCTGGGTGAAGAACGATTACCCGGTCAGCGCCAACGGCATGGGTGGTCGCGAAGTTCGCACCAGCAAAGAGCATGGCGAAATTTTTGATCACCACGGCGTGGAATACACCTTCGCCGATGGGTCGAAGATGTTCAGCCAATGCCGCCACATTCCGGGTTGCTGGAACAGCGTCAGCGAATTCGCCCACGGCACCAAAGGCACCGCCGACATTTCCGGCGGCAAGCTGTTCAACGAAAAGGGCGACCTGATCTTCCACAGCAAGGGAGCACGCGGCGGCCACCAACAGGAACACCACAACCTGTTCGCCGACATCCGCGCGGGCAAGCGGCCCAACGAAGCCGAGTACGGGGCCAAGAGTACGATGGTCGCGATCCTTGGCCGGATGTGTACTTACAGCGGCAAGTCGATTAAGTGGCAAGATGCCATCAACAGCAACCACGCATTGGCCGACTTCGACGCCTTGGTCAAGCTCGACCAGGAAGCCCCGGTCAATCCCAACCCCGACATGACCTACGACATTCCGATCCCCGGAAAGGCGAAGGTTGTGTAGTCAGCGCTCGTGGAACAAGTCTCCAGGCTTGTTCGAACAAGAACAGAGCGGATTTCAAAACCGGCGCGTCGCAGGGCGGCGTGCCTGTTTTGCCGTAGGCCGGGCACTCTTGCCCGGTCCATAACGGGCAAGAGTGCCCGTTCTACATTGAAGTTAGCGCGCCGCCCCGCAGCGTGCTGGTTTTCTTTTCTTGAATTCAGCCTTCGCCCAATTGGCATCCACAGAGAGCCATCATCTGCAATAGCAAATCGCCATCACTACGTTATGACACAGCCAAAGCGGGCTGGTTGAGAACTGCTTTCGCGGCGGCGACCTTCTCGATAAGGCTGCGAATTCTCGGCAGCGCCGCGGTCGTTGCGGCCGAACCGGCGTCGGCAAGGCGGTCGACCTGTTGGAAAGCCGTGAATCCTACGCCGGTTACATCGGGGCGAATGACGATGTCGCAAGTGTTCAACTCATGGCTGTTTCGCCACTGGTTCATCAATTGCCAACTACGCGACATGTTCGATAGCACTCCCGGCGACTTGCCATCGGTCCAGCCGCTGGTGTCTTCGGGCTGAGCGCTAATATCCACACCGATCACAATGTCCGCCCCCCGCTCGCGCAGGACGTCGCCCGGCAGGTTGTTCAGAACGCCGCCGTCGACAAGCAGCCGGGGAATGCCGCTTTCGGGGTCGCTAACCGGCTTGGCGATTCCGGGGATGCTCATACTGGCGATCAGCGCGGTAACGGCGCACCCTTGGTCCTGAACGACCAACTCGCCCGTGATCAAATCGGTCGCGGTGATGAACAGCGGAACCGGCAGTTCTTCCAGCCGGCAGTCGTCCCCAAGATAGCGTTTGATCTTTGTGGCAATGCCGCTGGGCTTCATCATCCGCATCATATGTACGTAAGCCCCGCCAGGCACGCGGGCCAACCACCAAGGCGGCATCAGTTCGCGTTTACAGGCCTCGATCATGTACTCAGCGCGGTAGCCTACGCAGTGAACCAAACCTGCCAGCGCCCCGATGCTGGTCGCCGACATCATGTCGTACGCAATGCCAGCATCTTCGAGGGTTCGCAACACGCCCATGTGCGCGCTGCCGCGTGCACATCCTCCGCCGAGGGCCAAACCGATGCGCACATGTCCGGCGTCGCCCGCAGAATGGTTGTTTCGAAAGCAGCTTCGGTCTGCAATCATGCGCAGCCTCTTGTCGTAAGGAATCCGGCCATGCGCACCAGGGCCCCTGGTGGGTCATGGAAGAAGGCCGCACTGGGCCGACAGGTCAGATTCTGGTTCAACCTATTCCGCGCTCAGGTGGTGGGTCGTCGCGAGAGTTACGCGGGTCTCTTCGGCGATAGTTGCGGTGCTTCCTTCCAAAGGATAGGTCACCGGCGGGTCGTCAGATTGCGGAAATCTGATACCGGTCAAGCTACCCGAGAATCCACGATTGTCTAGGGATAATCCTGCCGATTTACCCGAATCAGGCGGTGCGCAAGCGCCCAGGGCAAGATTCGCCCGGTTGTTCGGCCGATCCGTAATGGACGGACCTTACGGGTGCGGTCTACATTACGGGCCGGCGGCTGATCTTGGAAACCTATCAACCTGAGTAAATGTTATGACCTACCGTGTGACCCTCATTCCCGGCGATGGCATCGGCCCCGAGGTGGTGGACGCGGCCGTGCGTGTCGTCGAGGCGACCGGCGTTGCCATTGAGTGGGACCGCCAACAGGGCGGAGCGGATACGTTTGCGAAAACGGGCGACCCATTACCGGAAGCGACTATCGATTCAATTCGCAACAACGGCGTCGGGCTGAAGGGCCCCACGGCGACACCTTCGGGCGGCGGGTTTCGCTCGATCAATGTCGAACTTCGGCAAACCCTCGACCTTTACGCGAACTACCGCCCGGCCAAGTCGATACCTGGAACGAACGAACGGTTCGACGATGTCGACTTACTGGTCATCCGCGAGAACACCGAAGGGCTGTACAGCGGGCTGGAACACATCGTTGTTCCTGGTGTTGTTGAAAGCCTACGCATCGTGACTGAGAAAGCAACGCGTCGCGTCGTTCACTTCGCCTTCGACACAGCCCGGCGAAACGGGCGTAAGAAGG
>CALBTA010000474.1 GCA_937967755.1 uncultured Planctomycetaceae bacterium
GGCGCGGCTGAACCGAGGGGGATGCGGCGTGGGACGGGAGCGATCACGACGGCGACGGGCAGGTCAATGAAGACCCGGCGGGCGGCGGTGATGACGATGGCGATGGCCAAGATGATGAAGACCCCACCGAGAACGTCGTCAACAGTTTGCTGGAAGACCTTTACGGCATCGACACCGTACAGGGCACATTCTTCGCAGTTCGGCCCGAGAACAACGGATTCCTTCGAGTCATCATGACCGACGGCGTGTCGGAGCATTACAATGCCTACACCGGCCGAGTGCTGACGATGATATCTGGCCCCAATCGCGGGCTAAGCACCCGCATCGCTTTCTCGATGGACGCCGGCGGCCTCACGTTGTCCTACCTCGAAGCGTTCGATCAAGGTGCAGCGATGGCCGTTGATGCGAGTGACCTAGTTGGTCACACGTTCTTGATCAACGGCCGTCCGTTCAACGCCCTGGAAGGGGCCGCCGCGGACGAAGGTTTCGATGCGCCGCATCGCTACGACCCGCATTTGGCCTATGTGCCCTCCAGCGCCGTCACCGAGCAGCAAACCTTCACCGGAGCGGCCGACCCGAACCTCCGCCGGCTGATTATTCCTTCGTTTGCCGACCGGGCGGTCATGGCCCAGGACAACTGGCCCATCATCTCGGGCGTGGGAACCGGCGACGGCCGGGCCGACGCGGTCGTCGATAACGACCGTGACGGACTGCTCGACAGCGTCTGGGCCGACTTTGGCTTCGCCATCAAGACCACCTCCGATGGCCGCCGGTACAAGCCCTTCGCCGCGGTCCTGTGCGTCGACATGGATGGCCGGCTGCACCTGAACGCCCACGGCACCACAGCCCAAACGGCCGCTGGCTATTCCGACAGCCCATCGGGCACCTGGGCCGGCTCCAGCGGTGCCACCAGCAACCTGAATCTGCGCCGCGGCAGCGGCTACGGCCCGGCGGAGGTCAACCCTTCGGGGCTTTTTTCGGCGACCGCCTACAGCGCGCTGCTGGCGTCGCGATACGCACCCGACGCGCCAGGCTCACCCGGTCCGGGTGGCGGCGTCATTGAAGACCTGTGGCGGCTCAACGCTCAAAGCATCTCTACCAACTACTTCGGCGCGGCCCCAGCGGGTTACGCCTCCCCGCCTGATGTTCACGGCCGCGGCATGATCGGCCTGGACCACGCCGGCCGGCCGATGACGCACAACATGGGCCTGGCAGACGAGGTTTCCGACTCTCCCTATCAGATCAACCTTGTCGAACTCAACGGCCGGGACCGGCCGTTCACCGCGACTGAGCTAGAACGGCTGTTGCGCTGGAACGATGTCGACCGCGACGCGCTGCCCAAAATCTGGGATCGCCACGCGAACCTGAACGAATCTGATTTCAGCGCCGTCGCGCTGCGTCGCTCGGTCACCACCGCCAGCGCCTACCTCCCCGTGCCGACAGGACCGATTGACCCGGTCCGCATCGCCTGGGAGCGGTTGACGAACTTCAACGCCGACCCGTTCGCTGGTCCGCCGCTGCGGTCCGACGCCATGCGCCCCATCGTCCCGTTTGAACTGCTGCACGGCGGCAAGATGAACGTCAACCGCCTGTGGGGCAACGGCTTCGACGACAGCGGGAACTTGATCATCGATGAAATGACCACGGCTGAATATCCCGCCGGCGAACGGGTTTACGACGGGGTCTCCCAATACCCCGTGGGCGGAATCCCTCCCAAGTACAACAACAATATCAACAGCGCCGCCGGTCAAACAGCCCGCCTGGCCTACGCACGGCATCTCTATTGCCTGATGCTGCTGGTCATGGATCAGGACGACAACTCCGACGCCGACGATTCCCACGCATCCCACACCGTGGCCGCGGCAAATCGCATCGAATATCGCATCCCGGTCACCGAAGCGCTCACCCCGGGACAAATCTATGACCTGACCTTGCAGCGCATCGCGCAGTGGGCGATCAACTGCGTCGACTACCGCGACCCCGACGCGATCATGACTCCGTTCGAATACGACATGAATCCGTTCGACGGCTGGGACATGGACGGCGACCCGCTGACCGTCGAAGACGACGGCTCGGGAGGCGTCCATCCCGATCGGCGTGTCGTTTGGGGCTGTGAGTATCCCGACCTGGTCTTCACCGAATCGTTCGCCATGCACGACCGCCGCGTGCGGGACACCCTGTGGGACGATCATAGCAGTTCCGCCAGCGAAGATGCCGTCCTCAACGGTGCAACGCCCGAAGTCGGCACGACCCGTGCGCGGCCCGACTACCTGTCCACTGACAATAACCGGGATGAAAGCGACAAAGACCTCGACCAGGTCCGCATCCCGGAGGGGACGACCATGTTGGAACTGTACTGCACCCGCAACCTGACCGCCAACAATCCCATTCTGCCCACAGAACTCTACACCAGCGGGCAACTGGATCTGGCCAAGATGGTCAGCGGCTTCCCCGTCTGGCGGATCGCCATCAGCAAGCCGCATCACAGCACCGCCGGTGGCGATGGCGTCGCCCGCAATCCTACCAGCCCGCTGCTCCGCCGGGTCACCAACCCCGACTCGATCACGTTCGAGCCGAGCGAGCTATCCGTCAGCGGTGACGATCCGATCGACCGCTACGTTTGGTTCGGCAGCGCCAAGCCGGTCGTTGATGTCAACGTCCAAGAGGCCGGTACCACCGCCACGCCAATCACCGACCGCACTTTCTACAACAAATCAGGCGGGGCGGCGCTGGTCTCGCCCGGCGGCTACGCCGTCGTCGGCCCGCGGACGACAACCTACGTCGGCAGCAAGCCCGAATCGAGCGCCGTCGGCGCGACCGCCACCACCAGCAACGCCGATCAAACCATCGGGCTGACGACCGGCACCAAGAATCTCGATTACACCGACACGGCCGGCACGGCTGCTTATCCGCAAAACTCCGTTCCGCTGGCCAACATCAATACGCCTGTTGCTATCACGGCGGTGATTGATTCCACGGGCTACCCCGCCGACCGGGGCTTGAACGTCTCCGAACCGCTGCCCGCCGATCCCGAAACGAAATACCCCGTCCCCACACACGCCCGGGCTGGCGTCACCGATGCCTACGGGGACGACACCGGCGATCCGACGACCGATGCCACGGTCCTCTACCCCGACACCCCTTTCGACAGTGACCCCGATCCTGATGGCAACGCCATGACCGCCGGCCGGCGTCCGCTGGAAGCGGGCGGCATCACCGATACCCAAACGGTCGAGAATTACCGCACCGCCTACCTACAGCGGCTCGCTAACCCGTTGATCGCCTGGAACCCATTGCCGAGTGATCCGGCGCACGACAACAGCCGGCCGGTTAACCCGTATGTGACCGTCGATTGGATACCGATCGATTTGACCGTCTTCAACGGGGAAGACCGCGACACGACGGGCGGCACGCCGCCGGCGCATATCAACGCCACGATCAACAACAGCTTCGACACCGACGACACCTCGCCGCAGACGCCGAAATTCACCTCCCGCGAGCGGATCAGCAGCGCCGCCGCGACCGCCGCCACGAACAATTTCTGGAAACCAGGCGGGCTGACGACGCTGCCGGCCGGCAACGCCGAAGTCGCCGCCGCGGACGAATGTTTCCGCTATGAAGCCAAGTTCACCCTCGGCTACGTCAGCAATCCTTACACGCCGCTGGGCGGCAGCGCGGTGGGCGATCCGGATGCGCCGTTCCAATGGTTGTCGTGGCCGAATCGGCCGTTCCTCAGCCATTACGAACTGATGCTGGTCCCCGCTAGTACGCAAAGCCGGTTGCCCAGTGAATTCACACCTGCTCAAACCGGGACCACCCCGTACTTGAACAGCAACCATACGGGCATGTTTGGGCATTTGTTGAATTTCTATCACGCCTCGGGAACCGGCGGCGGATTTGCCGACTTCGCGCGGATCTTCGAGTTCCTGGAAACTCCCTCGCCCTACGCCGGAACGGTCCGTTGGTACGATTACGTTTACACCAGCAACACCGCTAGCGGCATGAACAGCGCTTCCGATTTCGGCCTGTTGCTGGGCACGCAGTATGAAGCACCGTTCCACGGCCTGACCCGATTCCGCGATCCAGGTAGGGTCAATCTGAACACCATGCCCGACCGGGCCGTTTGGGAAGCGATTGACTCCAACGGGCAGGCAGGCGTCACTCGTTACACCTCCTGGGACAAGGTCGATGCCAGCCGCCGCGGCACGCACGACGGCATCGGGCGGTTCGCCAATCCCTTTGGGGGCGGCATCACCAACGGCACCGTTTCGGCGGTGACCCAATCGAACATTGAATTGACGATGCTGCGGCACGATATCGATCCGGCCACCGGTACGCTGGGAACGCTGCCGCTGTTCGGTCCGCCCGTCTCGTCGGGTCACTACAACGACCCCGCTGCCCATGCCTACTTCCGGATGCAGGCGCTGCATGGGTTGGGGAACATCGTCTCGACCCAATCGAACGTCTACGCGATTTGGGTGACGGTCGGCTTCTTCGAAGTCGACGGCACGGGAACACCCATCCGGGAACTAGGCAACGACACGGGCGAGGTCCGCCGCCATCGCGGTTTTTTCATGTATGACCGTTCCGTACCGGTCGCCTACCAACGGGGGGTTAACAACAACGTGGATCACGGGATTCTGATCCGCCGATACATCGAATAGGCGTAAACCCCAGTGATAAGCAGGGTTAGCGCCTTTGCGCTAATGTGTAAAGCTGGCTTTACACTTTGTCGCGGATGAATCCCTGAAAACCGCGAAAAACGGCGGGTTTTGGAAATGGCAGCCCTTTGGTATGAAAAGTGCTGTTAAACGACGTCTGAACGGTGGTTGAAAACCCATTGGTGGGACCTGTGAAGGTTGCCGAACATTTCCCACAAAATGTTGGCATTGGTTTCGCCGGTGAGTTACAATCCGCCTAGTTGGCTTTGAACACGAATACAAGACACCCAGATTGCGATTCCTTTTCTAAACGAATTTCGACTATGAGAACTCTCATCGCTTGCGGTTGCGGCCTCCTTTTGGCGATCACCTCTTCCAGTGCCTGGGCTATTGGAACTGCGGACTTCGAGTCGTGGGATAGCGCTGGAAGCGCGGCCACCGCTGGTGTCGTCAAGGAGGCCACCGGGGGCGGATTCAGCGGCAGCCCTGAGACACACGCTTTTGCGACGTTCGCGATTCCCGCTGGCAGCGCCATCAGTGCAGATATCGACTTCGATGTCGGCAGTGTGATGAGTGGAAATGCTGGAATGGAATTGGGATTCTACTATCAAACAACGAGTGAAATTCCCAATGGTGGATTTGCGCCAGGCAGTTTCCGAGACGCGTCCAGTTTCACCGCTCCAATCACCTTTTCGGGCACGGGTGCGTTCAACAACATCGACGTCTCAGAAATCCTCAACAGCATTCCTGGCGGCTCCACGCACTTTGGTTTCGAGTGGCGACACACCGCCTCTCCAACACACGTCGCCGTGAGCAACCTTAACCTCGATTTCGTCTTCAACACGCCGCCGACGATTGATAGTTATTCGGCGGAGGATGGTGGGGAGTTTAGTGCGGCTAAGACTACGTTGTCCGTGGATGCGACGACCAGTGATGCGGAAGATTTTCCGCCGAACTTGAGCTATACGCTCAACAACGGCAATGCTGGTTCGACGGCTGCCAATGGGGATATTTCTGAATCGGTGACGCTGGCTCAGGCGGCGGCTTTGGGGTTGGCGAACCCTGGGGCGACTGCGGATTTGGATCTGACCGTGACCGACAGTGGCGGGTTGACCGATGGGCCGGATAGTTTGACGCTGAGTTACGACAACGCCGAGACGACGGCGACGGTTACGGCGTCCAATGGTGGTGCGCAGATTGATGTGACGATCAACGACGCGGACCTACAGGTCGCTGATGATACACCTGGGTTCAGTGAAAGTATTCTTGTCGATTTGATTGATGGAGACGGGCTTACAATGAGGCCCACGGACGTCGTTGATTCTGAAACCAACAACGATCTAAGCTACACGCTTTCGCAGGCGGAAATTGACGACATCCTGGCGAATGACGGATTGATTCAACTGCTCGTCGATCCACAGTTTGGCGGTAATGGAGAAACCATCGACATCGACATCGCCGCCCTACAGGTTGTGCCCGAACCGGCCAGCGTGGCCATCTGGTCGTTGCTCGGCCTGGCCCTCGGCGGGTTTGCCCTGCGTCGGGGTCGGAAGTAGGGGTTCGCTTCCAACTTGAAAACATCAAAACGGCCGGTTCTTTGGGATCGGCCGTTTTTTTGCGCAGTGTAGAACAGTTGTCCTCAACGGTTCAGAATTCAGGGCCCACCGTTGCGCCGGAACCATTGAGGACAATTGTTCTACGAAAAAAAGTGTACCAGCCGCTTGACAGATGGTGGACATATGTGTACAATTGTGGGTGCGGCGGCGGATTCGTAGCGGGGGCTTCTAGCCACCGTGGGCATCTGCGATGCCAGGTGATGCGGTGGCTGGAAGCCCCCGCTACGACGGTGTCGTCACTTTGACATCATTGGGAGGCTTTGAAATGAGCATCAAGCGGGCGGCGTACTTTTGGGGGAGGCGCGCTGACAAAAAAATGAATTTGTCAGCGCTGCGGGGATTCCCCTGGGGACCGACCGCGCGCTGACAAAATCGCGCAAAGTGTCAGCGCGCGACAGCCACAAGAGGGAGAGGTATGTAAGGGAAATGATGTCAGATTGAGGACAGTTTCACATCGTAACGGGGGCTTCCAGCCACCGTCGCATCTGCGATGGGAGAATTCGGTGGCTAGAAGCCCCCGGCTACGATGCAGGATTTCACGGTGGCTAGAAGCCCCCGCTACGAAGAGCGATGCGAATGTTTGGACGACCTATCGCTACCGGGATACAATAAATCCAACCATCCCACCAACTACTTTCGACAGGCGATTCCCATGAAACACCTTCCCCAACAAACAACCGCCATCGCGGCTTTGCTGCTGCTGACGACGACCATCGCCCTGGCGCAGGAGGCCGAGCCGAAAGAGGCCAAGGCCGAGAATAAGTTCCTGCGGGTTGAACGGAACGAAGACGACGAGCCAATTCGCCTGCAAACGTCGGTGGTCAGTTATGTGGTGGCCGAAGGGAAGAGCGAGCTGGTTGTTGATTTGGTCGGCGCGGTGCACGTGGGCGACAAGGAGTACTACGACGAGCTGAACCGCCGGTTCGACGACTATGACGTGGTGCTGTACGAACTGGTTGCCCCGAAGGACGACGCCGTGCCGCGCCGTGGCGAGCCGCGCGGCGGCAACCCGATTTCGTTCCTGCAAGACATGACCAAGAACATGTTGGAACTGGAATCACAAACCGCCCACATCGATTACACGAAAGAGAATTTCGTCCACGCCGACATGTCGCCCGAGGAAATGCGCGAGGCAATGAAAGAGCGCGGCGAAGACGGGCTGACGCTGGCGCTGGGCGTGATGGCCGACGTGCTGCGGCAAGGCAACATCGCCCAGCAGAAAGCCGAAGAGCGGGCGGCCGAAGAGGGCGAGCGGCCCGAAGAGGTCGACCCGTTTGCGCTGCTGCTCGACCCGCAGCGTTCCCTGAAGATGAAGCGGATGATGGCCGAAAGCTTTGAATCGACCGACCAGTTGGAAGGGGGCCTGGGGCCAACGCTGCAGCGGATGCTGGTCGACGACCGCAACGCCGCGGCGATGAAGGTGTTTCAGAAAGAGTTGGCCAAAGGCCACAAGCGGATCGCCATCTTCTACGGCGCGGCCCACATGCCCGACTTTGAGGAGAGGCTGAAAGAAGATTTCGATCTGAAGCCGACCAAGACCGAGTGGGTCACCGCCTGGCGGATGACCGGCGGCAACATGGGCGGCGGCGAAGCGAAAGACCCGGTGAAAGAGTTGTTCAAGCTGTTGGAAGGGGCGACGCGGTAATTTTGGACGGGTTACAAACCCGTCCTACTTCGCTTGCGCCGTTCCATCAGCCGGTGGATGAAGCCGCGCACCATGTTGTGGGTGAGGCAGACGACGATCAGCCCGAAGCCGATGCCGATCACATCGGCCAGCCAGTCGTAGAAATCGGCGTGCCGCCGGGTGAACTGCTGCAACCATTCATCAATGGCCGCATAGGCAGCGCCTACGACGACGACAATCAGGCAAGCCCGCCGCAGCGGCACATCCAGCCCGCGCAACACCATCGCCAGCAGCCA
>CALBTA010000475.1 GCA_937967755.1 uncultured Planctomycetaceae bacterium
CGCTTCCAAGAACCATCAAGTGGGCGATTGATTCACGCTCCTGGTCGTCACGGAGTGCCGACCTACTTTCTGGAAAATTTTTGGAAATCCGTCAAGAAAAGTGTACCACTGGCTTGACAGCGATGTGGAAATGTGTATACTATACGAATGAACGGGTACGATGGTCTTCCAAAGCCGTCGGCGTGTACGGATCGGGAGGTCCGTGCTACACCGCCGGATGTATTTGAAGGATTGCGGGCGAATGCACCACTGAGACCCGAAATGTGCGATTTTGGTGCATTTGGGGCGGGATTTATTTTATCGGTTGTGTTACAAACTGTTGTGATCAAAGGGTTTATGAGATTCGCATGCTTAGCTGTTGGCGTGGCGAATGCACCACCGGCTGCGAAAACGTGGTGCGGTTCACCCCAGGTTACGAAACCCATGTCCTCATCTCGTGTACTTACGTTGCTGGGCGGATCGTTGATCGCAATGGGCGCTTCGGCCATCGCCTTGGCCGACGAACCAACCGTTTCGTTCACCGTGGAGCAGTTCAATGCTTTGGTGACTGCGGATGAAGCGGCGGCGAAGCGGCAGTATGGGGATAAGCTGATTGAACTGACCGGGACGATCTGGAGCATGGGGGTGGAGTCTGAAGGGGTCGCGCGGGTCACTTTTAGCGGCAACAAGGCGGCTTGCTTTGTCAGCGGTTCTCAGCCGTGGAAGGACTTTGGCGAGGGGCAAAAGGTGACGGTCCGCGGCGTTTACACGCGACGGATCTTTGGGGTGGGTTTGGAGCGATGCACTCTAACGCCCGTTGACGACAGCCCGCTCATTCGCCGCACCGCCGCGGATCTTGCCAGAGAATTTCAGCAAGACCTGGCGGCCGCCGGCGACAAGTATCACGACCAGCAGTTCGTCGTGACTGGAAAGGTCGCGTCGGTGGAACGTGACAAGCGAGGGCCAACCGAGATTTTTCTGGAAGGCGCCGATGGCATGCAAATTTCCTGCGCGTTCGCCTTCGATCTGGAGCGGCAACTGCGCGATGTGGAAGCGGGCCAGCAGTTCACTTGTTACGGAAAGTTTCTGCGAGTTTTGGGCACGGAAAAGGAAGTGGGCCTGATCGATTGTCTTCCGATTGAAGAGGCCGAAATCCCCAAGGTCGAACCGGGCGATCCGTTCGCCGGGTGGTCGGCATCGAAGGCGCGCACTTGGACGAACCGTTCGGGAAAAACGGTCGAAGCGGAATTCGTTTCGCTGACTGACGAGACGGTTCGGTTGAAGCGCAAATCAGACGGCAAGCTGTTCGATTTTCCCCTGGCAAAACTAAGCGATGCCGATCAGGCGTACGCCCGCGAGCGCGGGCCGCGAACGATCGCCCGCATCACCGAGCCGCTGGCGGAAGCGGCCGAATCGGACAAGTACACGCTGGTCCTTTCCCCCGAAAACGCCAGCGCCATCGCCACGGAAGCCAACGCGCTGCTAACCCGAGCAGGCGGGCGGACCACCATCGGGCAATCCGCCCGCACACTGGAAGAAGTTCTGGCGGGGCTGAAAAAATCGATCGCCGAGATGGAACGCCTCGGCATCTCGTGGTCACACGACGAAGTGTTCAACCCCCAACAACCGGTCTACGCGGCGGCCTTGAAGAACAACTTCCAGGGCAAAGAGTACCGGATGTACCTGTTCTCGAACTCGGCCGAGTTCAAAAGCAGCGCCGTCGCCGTCTACCCCGATCGGGTCTACGGTAAAGACCGCTGGGTCGTAACCGGCCTGCGCGAGAAGTAACCAACCTTGGTCGAAGGTCCCTTAGTCCAGTTCGTGAAGATGCTTCCAGGCCGAGCGAATTCCACCGCCACTGAGTGACAACCGCGCACCGCTTGGGTTAAAATGCCGCGAGGCTGCCCTTGGGCACGACTTGCCAGCTCTGGCAGTTCAAACTGGAAGGTGGCCTGCCTATTTCAACAGGGATTCGAACGCATGAGACAGAGCCTGACGCTCCCGCACCCGATCACGATCTTGATCGCGGACGACGACGAAGATGATGTGCGGCTAGTGGAGCGTACGCTACGTAACGAGCGCGTGCTGAATACGTTGCACCATGTGCGCGATGGGGTCGAAGCTTTGGAGTACTTGCGGCAGCAGGGCGACTATGCAGAAGCTAGAAGGCCTGATTTGATCTTGCTCGACCTGAATATGCCGCGCAAGGGAGGGGACGAAGTTCTTGAAGAGATGAGAAACGACCCCAAGCTAATGGGCGTGCCCGTGGCTGTGTTCACAACCTCTGATGATGAGCGCGACGAGGCGAACGCAAAAAAATATGCGGCGACTTCATTCATCACCAAACCTCTGGACCTGGCCAAGATTCGCCAGATGATGCGCGATATCGGCAGCTATTGGTTTTGCATCGTCGCCCTGCCCGATGTCGACTTCCAAAGGTAGCTCTATTCCTCCGGCGGGAGGGTAACGATGCAGAACCAATATTGGCTTAGCTCGTTCAGCACTTCGCGGAACTTGACCAGGTCGATGGGCTTGGTGACGTAGCTGCTCGCCTTGTACTGGTAGCTCGCCAGCACATCGCGCTCGTCGTCCGAACTGGTGAACACGACGATCGGAATCGACTTAAGCGAATCGTCTTCGAAGCATTGCTTGAGCACCTCGCGCCCATCCATCCGCGGCATGTTGAGGTCGAGCAGAATCAGGTCGGGGCGCGATGCGCCGGCGTAATCACCTTCCCGCCGTAGGTATTGCATGGCTTCTACGCCGTCACGCACGCGGTTGAGCGTGTTGGCAACCCGGTCGCGCCGCAGCGACTTTTCAATGAGTTCGACATCCAGGTCGTCGTCTTCGACGAGCAGGATCTTAGCGGGGCGAACTGTCTGGTTAGGCACTCACCACCTCCGATTCGATGTTGGCCTTGTTGATTGTAAAAGAAAAGGTGCTCCCTTCCCCCGGGTTGGAATCGACCCGAATGCTTCCCCCCAAACGGTCGACGATGCGTTTGCAATTCGCCAACCCGATTCCCGTGCCCGCTTCACGCTCTTGACGCCCGTGGAGGCGCTTGAAGATCTCGAAAATCTGGTCGTAGTATTGCGGTTCGATCCCGATCCCGTTGTCTTGGACGAAAATCTCGGCCATGCCGCCGGGCAATTCCCGCGCACCGATATGAACGCTTGGCCGCTTCTCCGAACGGTATCTGATGGCGTTGCTGACCAGGTTCTGAAACAACATC
>CALBTA010000476.1 GCA_937967755.1 uncultured Planctomycetaceae bacterium
CCCCCACAACGCGGAAATGCCCGCGGCGATCGACGCAAACAGGTTCGAATCGGCCGACACGACCATCCGCACCGTCGATGTGCTGCAGTTTTGCTCGTGGTCGGCGTGAACAATCAACAACAAGTTCAACGCGTTGACGGCATCCTGGTCGATTTCATACGGTTCGCTGGGAACAGAGAACATCATCTGCAAAAAATTCTCGCAAAAACTTAAATCGTTTTGCGGGTAGCTAAATGGCTGGCCAAACGATTTCTTGTAACTCCAGGCGGCAATCGTTGGTAGTTTGGCAATTAGCCGTCGGATTGAAACCTGCACTTGCTCTTCATCGTGCGGATCGAGCGAGTCTTGGTAAAAGGTCGAAAGAGCGCTGACTACTGAAGACAAGATCGCCATCGGGTGGGCGTCGCGCGGGAACCCGTTGAAGAACGCCCGCATGTCTTCGTGCAGCAAAGTGTGGCGGCGGATCGACTTGCGGAATTGCTCCAACTCGGTCTTGGTCGGCAGTTCGCCGTGGATTAGCAGGTAGCTGGTTTCGATGTAATCGCAGTTCTCGGCGATGGTCTCAATCGGGTAGCCGCGATACCGCAGCACTCCTTTTTTATTTTTTAGTAAGGTGATATCGCATTCAGTGCTTACGGTATTCTCGTAAGCGGGGTCGAGCGTGATCAGGCCGGTGTTGGCGCGCAGCTTGCCGATACTGATCCCGCGTTCGCCTTCGGTTCCCGTGATGACCGGAAATTCCAACTCTTCGTTGTTGTATTTCAGCGTAGCAACTTCAGACATCTACCGTTTCCTTCCATCCATCCGGGAACATCGCTCCCGCGCGGCTGCGCGAAGCGGCCCTGTGAGAGGGCAATAGAGGCAGTTTAGCGTTGTTCGGGGCCAAGGGCAATTCACCAACGGCAAGCGTTTTTCACGCGCCCGACCGCAATTAGACTTCGCCAGATCGTGCTACTCGCCAATCTGTGCCATCGGCAGGACCATGAAGAAATACCGCGTTAGGTGAAAGAAAACCGGGGCGGCGAAGCAGAGCGAGTCGATGCGGTCTAAGATGCCCGCGTGCCCTTCGACCAGCGTGCCGTAATCTTTTACGCCGCGGTCGCGCTTAATGGCGCTCATCGTCATTCCACCCGCAAAGGCCAGCGCGGAAACAACCATCGACAAACAAGCAGACTGCCACCAGGTGAACGGCGTAACCCACCATAGCCCGGTGGCGCACAAGGAGGTCATCGCCAGGGAAAACAGGATTCCCCGCCACGTGCGGCTGGAACTGATATCTTCGGCAATCGGAACTCCGCCCAGCATCTTGCTGCCGGCGAACTGAAACATGTCGGCCAACTGCACGATTAAGATGAAATAGAACAGCAAGCCGGCAGTGCTGCCCTCCCAGCGCTCCCACTGCCCGGTGGCGGAATTGTGACGGTACAAATCCAGATACAACAACGCGGGGGCGAAGCTGAGCGCGTAAACGCAAATCAACAGCGCCGCTTGAATCTTCGCCGTGCGTTCCAAAAACCTGCGCGGATCACCGGCCAAGGCGACACGAGTGAAGACGAACAAGAACGCGTAAACCGGCAACAGAATGCTGTACAGCCCGTGCAAGTACGGCCCGGGGCCGACCAGAATTTCATCCAACCCCGAAAGCAAGGGCCCGGCGAAGATCAGCAAATATTGCAGCGGCGCGAAAACAAAGAAAACCCAAAACAACGCACGGTGATCGCCTTGGCGGGTCGGGGTGATCGTGATGAATTCCCGCAAGGCGAAGAATGAAACGCAGAAGAACAGAAATGTCGTCGCACCGCGCCCGAGAATGAACCCGAGTGCCAATATCACATACATCAACAGCCAAGCTCGAATTCGCCGGTCAAACAATTGCACCAACGCCGGGTTGACCGTCGAATCGGACTGCCGGCCCAGCAACCAGGCAACGCCCCAGGCGATCATCAGTGCCAGCAGCACACCACCCAACAGCGCCAACGTTGGCGCATGCGTTAATACCTCGAATCGCGAGGTAATTTGGGCGATCAGGACATCTCCACTCGGTTGAAACATCGACCGTGAGAACAGGTTAATGGGGAACGTTAAAGTTCCTTCAAGTTCAATACAGCTTCTCTCGCACGAGTCAAAAAGTCGACCTTCGACTCCCCTTCTTCCAGCCAAATTGGCGCGCCGAATTTAATGCAACTAAGTAGCGGGACGGGCAGGAACTCGCCGCGAGGCAGCACTCGGTTGAGATTCTCAATGTAAACCGGCACTAGTTCAAGGTCCGGTCGCTTCTTGCTGAGGTAATAAATGCCGCTTTTGAATTCGCGCATGCCAGGCTCAGGCACACGGCCCCCTTCTGGAAAAACGATCAACGAAAATCGGTTGCCGATTTCGTTGATCATCAGCTCGATCGGGCTTTGATGAACTTTGATCTTCTTGCGGTCGATAAGCAGCGCGTTGAAACTGCGGGCTAGAAATGGCTTGATCGGCCCCCTCGACCAATAGTCTTTCGCTGCCACGGGCCGCGTAACTTCGCGCACGTCATACGGTAGCGAACCCCAAATTACCAATGGATCGAGGTGGCTGGTATGGTTGGCGAAATAGACCCGCTGGCACGTATCCGGCTGGCAGTCGATCCAGCGGGCCTGAGCACCGCTTAGGACCTTCGCCGCGAACGCCAACAGCGTACTGGTCAGATTCATAGACTAGTTAACGCAGTTCATACCTAATGTGGAATTCCCAAAGTCCCATCGTAGTTCAGCGGGGACCACCACGGTAGGCGATGAGGCTGGTGGAACTGGCGGCGTGAGTTCTTGCCGAAGGGCAGCACGCGGCCACCAGTACCGCTCGTCGATGGCGCCAGGCCACGCCCAATATCGTTCTATTCCACAACCGCAGGCGTAGTTGCTCTCGAAACTGCAATTCGACGTGTAGCTGCCTGCATTAGATCAGCCAGCCAGGGGCAAGAGTCACGCTCCTACGTTTTCTTCCAAACCCAACCGCTTCATCTTTTTGTAGAGCGTGGTGCGGTTGATGCCGAGGGCGTCGGCCGTTTCGTTACGGCTCCAGTTGTTGCGCTCCAAGGCGTCGCGAATGATTTGCCGCTCCGGGCCTTCCAGGGCGTCTTTCAGCGTTTGTTGACCACTGATCGGGGCGACGAAGGCCGGGGCGTCGGCGGTGATCTCGGCCGGCAGGTCGCTGAGATCAACGACGTCGCCTTTGCCCAGCAGCACGGCCCGCTCCAAAACGTTCTGCAGTTCACGGACGTTGCCCGGCCAGCGGTAACGCTGCAGCGCGGCCAGCGCGGCATCGCTGAAGCCCTGCACCTGCTTGCCGGTTTCTTCGCGGACGTCGCGAAGGAAGTGTTCCGCCAGCAGCGGAATGTCGGAGAAACGTTCGCGGAGTGATGGCAATTCGATGTTGATGACGTTCACCCGGTAGTACAAATCTTGCCGGAAGCTGCCGTCGGCGACGCGCTTCGCCAAATCTTCGTTGGTCGCCAGGATCACGCGTGAATCAACATGGAAGGTTTCAGTACCACCGACTTGCTCGAATTCCATTTCCTGCAAAACCCGCAGCAATTTGACTTGCAAGCTGGCCGAAGCCGTGCCGATTTCATCCAGGAAGATGGTGCCGCCGTCGGCTTGTTTAAACTTGCCGATCTTGTCGCCGGTCGCGCCAGTGAACGAGCCGGCAACGTGGCCGAATAGTTCGCTCTCTTGCAGCGTTTCCGGCAACGCGCCGCAGGCGACTTCGACGAACGACTTCTCGCGGCGCGAGCTGCGGCGATGGATCGCCCGGGCGATCAGCGACTTTCCGGTGCCGCTTTCGCCCGTGATCAAGACGGTCGCCTTGGTGTCGGCGATGCTGTCGATCATATCGAAGATCCGTTGCATGCGGTGATCGTGACCGACGATGTTGTCCATGCCGAAGCGCAGATCGAGTTGTTCCTTGAGCTGCTGGTTCTCAGCCATCACACTGCCTTGCGACAGCGCCCGCTGAATCGCCATCTCCAGTTCTTCATCAATGAGCGGCTTGGTCAGCAAATCGAACGCGCCAGCCCGCAAGGCATCGACGCCCGTGTCGATCGTGCCGTAGCCTGTGATGAGAATGACGGATTGATTTGGGTTGCGATTGCGGCAGTGGGCGAGCAGATCGAAACCATCGCCATCCCCCAGGCGAATGTCGGCGAGGACGAGGTCGTAGCGGCCCGAGTCGAACGCCGCCCGAGCTTCCCCCACACCCGAGGCTGCGTCAACTTCGTGGCCTTGTTCGGCCAGCCAAGCGGCCATCGATTCACGCAGATGGCGGTCGTCGTCGACCAGTAGTAGTTTGCCGTGTTGCATCGTCAATCTCTCTCACCTGGCCACGTTCAAATTGCGGCACGGGCGTTGGTTGAATTGCGTATCGCTCTCGCTGGATTATTTCACCCGCATTGATTGGGTAACTGGGGAGATTGCTGCCGTTTTGCCACGTTGCCTGACTTTCCATCGGGGGCAACGAACGCCCTGTTTCAACGACGAAACAAGGACTTGCTGCAAAGTATCTACGTCACAGGATGCGGCCGGTCAACGCGCGGAAGAGGTAAGGCGATTCGGCGAGCGGCTTCCCTTGGCAGGTGAGGTGCACAAAGTGAATAAGCCGCATCATGTGTACATCAGTCATGAACGGTGCATGCACAATGCCCTGCTGGGCAAATTCTTTCAATTTTGGCGCGCAAAACGACTGATAATCTGCTGCGCTCCCGCTATGATGAGGGGTAGTTTGATGCCGCAAGTTAACTGGGTCTCACCCCGCTGGCTGCGGCCGAAGCCAGGAACCTGTCGCCCAAATCGTCATCGTAAGCACTTAGCATATTTTTTTTGGGGGCCGGACGCGATCGTTCGCATCGCTGGCCGGTGCGGGAGATGCTAATTGCTTCGGCAGAAGGGCTATACCACCCCCATTGGAGGCGCAAATGAGCATTCGCGTAGTAGTAGTGGACGACCACCCCATCGTTCGTAGAGGGTTGGACGCTCTGTTCGCCAACACAGAGATCGAGATTGTCGGGGAAGCTAACGATGGCGACCCCGGGGTGGAGGCAACACTGAAGCACAAGCCCGACGTGCTGCTGCTTGACATCCGCATGCCAACGCGTGACGGCATTGAGGCGCTCGCCGAAATCCGCAAGGCTGCGCCGCAAACGACGGTGGTCATTTATTCAACCTATGACAATCCGACGTATATCGCCCGCGCGGTTGCTTTGGGCGCACACGATTACGTTTTCAAAGGCAGCCCGCGGCAAGACCTGATCGACGCCATCATTGGTGCCGCCGCCGGCGAACAACCCGGCTCGGACAGCCCGTTGGAGCAGATAAAGGTCACGATGGCAAAGCGCTACGACGCTGACAACTACGACACGCCGCTGACCAACCGTGAAATGCAAGTGCTACGGCACGTCGCCCTCGGCCTGAGCAACAAAGAGATCGGCGTTTCGCTGGCGATTAGCGTCGAAACCGTCAAAGAACACGTGCAAAACATCCTGCGAAAAATCGACGCCACCGACCGCACGCAAGCCGCCGTCTGGGCGGTAAAGCAAGAGTTGGTTCCGTAAAATGCGTCAACCTTAGCGGTGCTTTCTGCCGCCGAACAAGCCGGAGATCGTTCCGGCGACGTCGTCGATCGCTCGTCGAGCA
>CALBTA010000477.1 GCA_937967755.1 uncultured Planctomycetaceae bacterium
GGGAGAGGGTAGGGTGAGGGCAAAAGTAAATGCCGAAGTTATTCTTGAGCCGTTCCTCGCGGCAAACAGCTTTCCGTTGGTTATTCTCTTGGAACGGCACTCAAGCGCTGATAGTCTGCATGTAGAGGTCGGTGCTGACAGACCACATGGTGGAAACGAGGGTTGTCCAGCAACCCACTGGTTTGGTAGATACCCAAGGCAGCATTGAAGCGGCGCGGTCTCCGTTCCCATAGGTTACCGTATGAATGAAAACTGACATCCCTTGATGGAGATTCCATGTCCGATCCATCCGACGAAGTGACCATGTGGCTGGGCCGTGCTTGTGAGGGTGACGAACAGGCCGTTCAGGAAATCTGGCAACAATATTACGACCGATTGGTGCACCTGGCCCGGCGAAAGCTTGGCCCAATGGGTCGGCGTTCGGCGGACGAGGAAGACGTCGCCCTCAGCGCGTTCCACAGTTTCTATCGCGGCGCTTCGCAAGGCCGGTTCCCGAAGCTGAACGACCGGCACGATTTGTGGAAGTTGCTGGTGACAATCACGTGCCGCAAAGCGATTGGGCAGATTAAAAGTGCCACGGCCCAAAAGCGGGGCGGCGGGCAGGTGCGCGGCGAATCGATCTTTCAGAAGGCGGGCGAAAGCGATTCGGGCACAGGCGGAATCGGGCAAGTGTTGGGCGAACAGCCAACGCCCGAGCTGGCCGCGATGGTTGCCGAAACGTGCGATCATCTGCTCGACCAGCTTGACGACCAAATGCTGCGCGAAATCGCCACGCTCAAGATGGAAGGCTACAGCAACGAGGAAATCGCCGAAAAGCTTGACTGTGTTACCCGTACGGTGGAACGCAAATTGGCTCGCATTCGCGAGATTTGGGTGGAGCACGATCCTACGAGCGATTGATGCGCGCGAAGCAGGAATCGGCGAACGAACACCTTTTCAACGTCGTCCGTCGTTAAAGAACGATCTGGAAACCGTGCCCACGGGCACCCGATTCGCCGTAATTCTTGGCTCATTCAACGCAATACGCTGGGCGAAAAGATCCCGGCGGTAGTTGGCCTGCTGTGCTCCCAGTAAAATCGCACGCTTTGCCAAACAAATCCGCCGTTCTAGTTTGCGGCGATTCAACGAAAGGGATTTCACACCCATGCCGGCAGGTGTCACCAACGAAGCAGTCGAACCCGCAACATCCGACGTCACCATCGAAGCCTCGCAGCCTTTCGTCGGGAAGTGGAACACGCTGGTCAGCACGACCAACTGGGAGAAGGGCCGCATCATCTGCCAATGGCGGGAAGAGCTGCAATCCGCGGACGCCCCAGCCGCGGAATATTCCGACGAAGCCTGGGCCCGGCTGGTAGGCGGCGTCACGGGGCAGCACGTTGGGCGGCTGCGCCGCACGTTCGAGAAGTTCGGCGATGTGTTCGAGCAGTATGAAGGCTTGTACTGGAGCCACTTCCAATCGGCCATGGAATGGGAAGACGCCGAAATGTGGCTGGAAGGGGCCGTGCAAAGCGGGTGGTCGGTCTCGAAGATGCGACGCCAGCGATGGGAAACCCTGGGAGCCGTCGCCGCCGATGAGCCGCGGGACGAAGATGTGGTTCGCAGCGAGTTGGACGAAGACTTCGAGCCGGCCCAAGGGGCAAGGCCGGAATCAACTTCCGTGCGGGCGACCCGTGAACAGATCGACGGACCGCTGCGTGACGGGCCAGATTTCGGCGACGACGAACCCGACCGTTCCGAAGGAAAGAACTCTAAGCGAGGCAAAGAGGCCGGGGCATCCGTCTATTCAGAGGACGAGCCGCATCTAGACCTCGTCCGCCCGTTCGAAAACCTGGCAGAGTTGCCAGAGGATGTCGCCGAGGCATTCGATGCGTTCAAGCTGGCAATCCTGCGGCACAAAACCACCGGCTGGGAAGAAATCTCTCGCGACGATCTGCTCGCCAGCCTGGATGCGCTGAAAGCACTCGCCCTCGCCCCCAGCGCCGAAGGCGCACCGTTCTAACGAACTGCCTACCGAGAGATTCGGATGCAAAACTGGGCGGGCAAAATTTTTTGGGAAATCTTGCCAGAAAAGTGTACCACTGGCTTGACAATACTGTTCAAATTCATATACTATACCAATGAATACTGTCGATGGCCTGCCGAGGCCGCTAGGAACAGCAATTGGGGCGACGGGCAGAATGTACCAGTCACCCCGGATGAGTTCGAAATTGGAACATTTGGGGGCGGACGTTGCTTGAAGGATTCGTTGTAAACTGTTGCAATCACACGACTTATTGAAACGCCTGCTCGCTGAGTGACGCCACAAATGCACCAAGGGCGTGAATACCCGGTACAGGCGCGGACGTAGTCACAAGCTGCCAGCTTGTTGACTGAAACGGTTCGACTTTGATCGCAGCGGTGAAGCAAGCTACAAGACGGACGACTAAAGCAAAGCGTTTTAGCGGGCAAGCTGGCAGCTTGCCGCTACGGGGGTTTTTCAACACGCGCGTTGCATAACTTCGTGCAACGCGCAGCGCTTTTGGGGCCCCCTGGAGACCGACAAAGTGTTGCAAAACCTCCGTTAATGCGCAGCGCGCGTGTTGAAAAACCTGGTAGAAACGGACAAACAGGTGCAGCCTGGTACTTGCGCGGTGCGGTTAGAAAAACACGAAACCAGCGGCGATGGCGACTAGCGAGAGCGCGAACCAATCCCGGGTTGTCCAGCGGTCGCTGCGGGAATTGAACCGGAAGAAATTCAGCAACGCGCCGGTCGGGCAGCCGAAGCGGCAGTAGGCCATTGGAACAAATAGCGATGCGATCAGGCCGACGATCGCCACCGTGATGGTTGCCCAACCGGCGACGCGGAAGACCCAGGCGTCGAACGGTTCGATATCGACCAGGCTGAATGCCAGCGATCCCATCGTCACGATCACACACCATAGGAGCAACAAGGCGGGGAGCAGTTTCAGCAAGCGAGTGACCCGCGGGCGAAGGTGAAGCTGCCAACGCAGGCGGTTCTTCACAAGCTGTTGCACCGCTCCGTGGGGGCAAAGGTGAGAGCAGTAGACGTTGCGGCGAGTGACAACCGGCACGGCAAACGCGGCGGCCGTCAGCAGGATCAGCCCGCCTGCTTTTGACCAGGGCACGCCGCTTTTCGCCCAGCCGGCGATCATCGCTTGCGAGACCATGTCTCCGTTAATCAAACCGAGATACCCGATAAGCAACAACTGAAACCCGATGCGAACATACGTGCTCCCGCGCA
>CALBTA010000478.1 GCA_937967755.1 uncultured Planctomycetaceae bacterium
ATCACCTTCAATACCAAGGTGGAAAAGCATATACCGGCCAGTTCCCACCCTTCGCATCTGAAGTTGATGATGCACGAGTTGGAGCAGACCGCGCCAGACGACCAGACCGACGTTGGGCGGGTGTTTCCGGAACTGGCCCAGCAAATTCGCCGCCGCGGCATGATTGTGCTGATCTCGGATCTGTTCGTTGACGTGCCGACGCTGGCCGAGTGCATCAAGCAGTTCCGCTTGCGGAAGCATGAAGTGATTGTGCTGAACGTCATGCATGAAGACGAGCTGACCTTCCCCTTCCAAGAGAACACGTTGTTCAAAGGGCTGGAGATGGACCGCGAGTTGCACACTGAACCAAGAGCGCTGCGTCAGTCGTACCTCGACGCGGTGGACCGTTTTCACAAACAGGTGCGTAAGGTCTGTGCAGCCAGCGGCGTGGACTATCACCTGTTGAGTACCGGCGACCCGCTCGACGCGGCGCTTTCCAGCTATTTGGCCTTCCGGCAAAAGACAAGACGTAACATCCACCGGCAATAAACGTAGCGGGCGAGAGTAGAACAATTGTCCCAATTGTTCATCGCGCGACCAAAGACTTGAAATTCAGAACAATTGCGGACAATTGTTCTACAAGAACCCAACATGAACCCACTCCCAACCACTTTCGCATTCCTCGACGTCGTTCACCCGGGGCTGTTCTTCCTGGGGATCGCGGCGATTGCCTCGCCCATCATCATTCACCTGTTGAACAAGCGGAAGTTCAAACGGGTGGAGTGGGCGGCGATGGATTTTCTGCTCGAGGCGGATAAGAAAAACCGCCGTCGCGTGCGGTTGGAAAACTTGCTGCTGCTGTTGTTGCGCTGCACCGCTTGCTTTTTGATCGGCTGCCTGGTGGCGTTGCCGTTCATTCCCCTGGGCTTGACCGGCGGGATGTTTGGCGCGGAAGAGTATGAACGCGTCGTGCTGCTGGATGATTCGGTCAGCATGGCGGTAAAGGACGATGGCGATACGGCCATGCAGCAGGCCAAGGCGGCCTTGGGCGATTTTGTCCGCGGTCTGGCTGAGAATGGCAGCAGCGACAAATTCACCCTCTATCTCACGTCCGATCCGACCCGGCCGATGTTTAACGGCGAGGTGATTGATTCGCAAAAGGCGAGCGAGATCGCCGCCGACATGGACCTTACGGCGAAGAACTGCAAGTTTCCGACCGCCCCGCGAACCTCGCGGCGGCGTTGCTGCAGGTTGAAAAAGGTTTGGAAGGTAAAGACGGCGCGAGCCTGAATCAGGTTGTCTATGTGATCAGCGACATGCGCAGCCGCGACTGGCCGGCTGATGAAGAAGCGACGGAGAAAGAAGGCGTCAGCGCCACCCTCCGCCGCATCGCTGATGCCACCAGCGGGTGTTATCTGGTCGATGTCGGCCGCGAAGATGATGTCGGCAATGTCTACGTCGAAGAAATCCGTTCAAAAGAAAAGGCCCTGGTCGCCGGCGTACCGGCCGATTTCGAAGTGACCGTTCGCAACGCCGCCAAATCGGAAGCCAGCAACGTGAAAGTGAAGTTTGTCGCCGGCTTCCAAGACGGCGGAGAGACCCCGCTGGAAGAGACGATCGAACGCATCCCCTCAGGCGAAGCGGAAACAGTTGGTTTCAAATTCGCATTCAGCCGAGAGGAACTGGAATCGATCGAACAGCGTTCCGAACCGGCCCGCATCCGGGCGGAAATCGTTCCGACCACCGTTGAAGGGATCGACGAACTGGAAGAAGACGACAAACGCTTCTTCGCCGCCCGCGTCGCCCCGGGCATTCGCACGTTGATCGTCGACGGCGACCGCTTGCCGGAAAGGACTGCGTCGGAGTCGTTCTATCTGGACCGGGCGCTTTCGCCGCCGGGTGATCGCCTGTCAGGCATGGCGGTTGATGTTGTCGGCGAATCGGAGTTCGAGAATCTGCGGCTCGACGACTACCAGATCATCTACTTGTGCAACCTTTACCGCATTCCCGACGCGGGCGCAGGCGTTCCGGACGACGGGTCTGGCGGCGCTCGATCGCAATTGAGTCGCTTGCAACAGCTTGAAAAGTGGGTCGATGCGGGCGGCGGGTTGGTGATTGCCGTGGGCGACCGTGTGGATGACGAGGTCTACAACCGCGATCTCTACCGCGAAGGCAAAGGCCTGATGCCGTTGCCGCTCGATTCGATCTCAGGCGATGTGGATGAAACCGACTGGAAGTACTTTGATCTGGAACAATCGCATCCCGTGATGAAAGCGTTTGAAGGCCAGGGGGGCGAGAACTTCTCTGAGTTTGTGAAGATTTTTCGCTGGTGGGATTGCCTGGAAGACGAAGAGTTGACGGCCAAAGGGCAGATCAACATCGTCGCCCGCTACACCAACTCCGAAAAGTCGCCAGCGGTGATCGAAAAGGCATTCGGCAAGGGCCGTGTGTTCATGTTCACCACGCCGCTGGATAACGACTGGAGCGACTGGCCGCAGGACTACAGTTTCGTTCCTACCATGCAGGAATTGAACAAGTATCTGGCGCGAAAAACTTCGGACGATGCCAACGTGGAAGTGGGCGATGCGTTGTTGCAGTCGCTGGACTTGACGCACTTCGAGTTGGAAGTCGGCGTCAAGAGGCCCGACGACGCGACCGCCGATGCCATTGTGAACCCGGCCGATGAATCGTCGGTCGATCAGGTGCTCTACCTGGCCAAGTACGACGACGTCAACCGCCAAGGCTTTTATCAACTGATGCTCAGCCGCCGCGATATGGGTGGGGCCGAGCCGATGCTGTTTGCCGCCAACATCGATTCCCGCGAAGGTGACCTGATGAGGGCCAACACGCGTGAGTTCCAACGCAAGCTGGGCGACGCCAACATTCAGTTTGTTTCGCAAAGCGACCTGCTGAAGATCAACGTCGAAGATGCCCGCAAGCACTTGTGGCCTTGGGTGTTGGGCTTGTTGGTGCTGGTGTTGTTTGTCGAACAATTCCTGGGTTGGCTGTTCGGGCGAAAGAGATAGCCGCACGATTGAAGTTTTTCCAAGCGAGACGGATTATGGACATCGCAATTCGACGGAATTCACTTCGTAGTACGGGCACTCCTGCCCGTTGTGTAACATCCATCTTGGGCAAGAGTGCCCGAGCTACGGGTGTGTGTTTGTTGATGATGTCGATACTGGCCGCTTCACCTACGGCGGCTCAAGTTCTACTGCGAAAAGTCGCCCCATCGACCGTAACGGTCGATAGCGAAGATGACGCCAACTTCGCCGGCGGGGCTTCGCTGAAAACCGATCCGGAGTTGGAACAGTTTCTGAAGAAAGCCGATCAATTTGCCCAAGACGGCCGTTACGATCTGGCCTGCGTGTTGTGGCAAAGGGTGCTGGATGAATCGTCCGGCACGGTCATGACGCGCGACGACTGGACCCAGAAGACATCGCGGCGAATGTATCGCCGGTACCGCTCCGTCGCTGGCGAGATCGAGCAAACGATTGCCCAGCTTCCACCCGCCGGGTTGCGAACCTACCGCCTGACCGCGGACGGCGAAGCGAAGGCCCTGCTGGCCCAGGCGACGGGCGATGGGGAAGAAGAAGCGCTGGCCCAGGTGACTAGCCGGTACTTCCTGAGCAGCCACGGTGACGACGCGGCCTACCGCCTGGCTTGCTTGCGGATGGATCGGTACGACTTCGTCGGTGCCAGCCGGCTGCTGTCGAAGATCATGAACGATTATCCCGATTCGAACATCGCCAAGAGCGAAATGCTGCTCCGCATGGTGGTCGCTTCGGCCCGCGTCGGTGATCAGCAATCGGCGACCACCGCGCTTCAAGGGCTGAAAGAAGATCGGGTCGGCGCTTCCACGCATCTGGTCAAACTGGTCGAAGCCGACATGGCCCGCGAAGGTATCGACGCGGTACATTTGGCGCACGCCTCTGAGTATTGGCCCATCGCCTACGGCAATTCCGCTCGCACCGGTCACATGAAGGCGCTGCCCGGCAAAGTAACCGCGACGACGATGTCGGAACTCTGGACTCAGCAATTCGACTTCACGCCATTTTCGCCATCGACCAACGATTACCCCTACCAGGTTTACAAAGAACTGGAACAACTCAGCAAACGCCCTATTTCGCCGCAGCAGCAAGCCGGCCCGCAAAGCCGTGAAGCACTGCTGGGTCGTTGGAAGCAGCGCGGGTGGTCGCCTGCGGGCGATGCACTGTTGGCCGACGGACACGTTTACTACAAAGCCAGCGACCGCGTGGTCTGCCGTGATGTGCAAACTGGCGATTTGATTTGGGCGGGGCGCTCCAACAAGTTCCAACTCGATCAGCTTTCGGCCATTTATTTGCAGCGCGGGCAGCAGCTTGGTTACCCGGCCAGCGCCAACGAGGCGATGCTGTTCGGCGATCGTATTCACCAAGGCATGGCGATATCCGACGGTTGGTTGTTCAACATCGAAGGTCCGTTGATCGACGATTTCGGTTCTATCCCGCCGCAACCCGGCGTGCAGCAGGGGCGGCGGTTTGGTTACGGTGGCAGCATCGCTCGGGCGCGCCGCAATTGGATGGCGGCTTACGATGCAACGAACGGCAAATTGAAATGGCACCGCTCGGCCGGCGGGGCGGAAGAGGGCGGCAAGTTCGACGTCGGCTTCATGTCCGCGCCCGTTCCCTTCGCCCGCTTCCTATTGGTTCCCGTGATCGACGGTGGATCGCTGTGGGTTTACGCGCTGGAAAAGACGACCGGCGAGACGGTTTGGAAGTCATTCCTCTGTGACGACCCGGCCTCAGGTGCTTCGCCCTGGTCGCCTGTAGCGCTGGCGGTTGACGGCGGCGACGCGTACATTTCGACCGGGGCTGGCGTCATATTCGCGATCGACGCCCTCAACGGTTCCACCCGGTGGGCCGTGCGCTATCAGCGCACGGGCGTGCAAGGGGGTAACGTGAACCACCGCAATGTCTACCAGATGATCGGCCAGATCAAAGGGTGGCGGGAAGACATGATCATTCCGCATGGCAAACACCTGTTGGTCATGGCGTCCGACAGTGACGAGTTGTTCGCCATCGATCGACGCACGGGCGCGTTCCTTTGGGAGTCGCCGCGCACGCCCTACAACGACGTGCCCGCCGGCGAGTATTGCCTGGGGGTCGTTGGTGATGGATTGTACATTGGCGGCAAGAACATCGTTCGCCGGTACGACATCCCCAGCGGCCGCCTGCGATGGGAAGCGAAGCTCGATGAATCGCTGGGCCGTGGTGCGTTGACGAACGACGCGGTCTACGTGCCGGAGAACGAAACGGTTGTCCGCCTGGATTTGAAAGGCGGCAAGCGGCTGTCGCAGGTGGGCGTGTTCAGCGCATCGCAAGAGCCGGTCGGCAATTTGTATACCGACGGGAAGCGGCTGATGTCGTTGGGGCTGGGGCGAATCTATGCGTTGACCGACTTGAGCTACCGGCTAGATCTGCTGGCTGAAAAGATCAAAGACGGCGACGTCCAAGCCCAGTTGGAACGGATGCGGCTGCGGATCAAAGAGAATAACCGCGAAGGAGCGCTCGAGGACTTGGGCGGGGCCTATCAAACGCTGCTGAGAAAGCGGAAGGCCGAAGAAGCGGTCGCGACGTTGTGCCTGGGCATTGACGAGTTGGCGCTGGCGACCAGCGACCCGCAGTTGGCGCTGAAGATGATCGCCGCGATGCCGACTGCCCACAGCGGCACCGACGACCCGCTGGCCGATCAAGTCATCGACAAGCGCGACGAGGTGATGGCCGCGGCGCTAAAGCGCATTGCCGAATCGCCCATCGAAGGGGCGGCGGAGCAGGTGATCAACATCGTCACGCTGTGCAGCGAAGATCACTTGATGTGGGCGGCCCGCAGCGCGATGGAAGCAACCGCGACCAGCGCCGATGCGGAAACCCTGCGGGAAGCCCTCAACAGCCCCCGCGTCGGCGTACGCACGGTCGCCATGGCCGGATTGCCTGGCGCGTTCGGTGACGACGCTGGCAAGATCCTGATTGGCTTGCTCAGAGACGATTCGGATCACATCAAGCTGGAAGCCGCCTGGACGCTCGGCAATACCGGCGACCGCCGGGCGCTGACCGCTTTTGGCGAATTGCTGGAGGCGGAAGACGTAAAAGTCAGGGCCCGCAGCGCCCAAGCGTTGCGAGCAATGACGGGCGAGAAGATCGAATTTTCCGCTTACGAAGATGCCGGCCCGCGCGCCCAACAGGCGAAAGCCTGGCAAGAGTGGATCGCCAGCGACGGGCAAACCGCCAAGTTGGAATTCCCGATTCGCCAGGGCGCGTTCCTCATCGGGCGAACGCTGATTTGCTACTACAGCCAGAACAAAGTCATCGAACTCGATTCCGATGGCAAGGAAACCTGGTCGACAAGTGTACCTTATGCGTGGGGTTGCCACGGGCTGCCCAACGGCCACCGGGTGATCGCATCGTATTCGCAAAAGTTTGTGGTCGAGTACGACAAAGAAGGCCGCGAAGTTTGGAAGAAGACCGGCCTGCCTGGCGCTCCGTTCAGCGTGCAGCGGTTGGAAAACGGCAACACACTGGTGACGTGCAGTGATAACCAGAAGGTTCTGGAAATCGCCCCGGACAAGAGCATCGCCTGGCAGATCGATATCAGCGGCCGGCCGATGGACGCCAAGCGTTTGGAAAACGGCAACACGCTGATCGCGCTGCAAACGCTGGGCAAGGTCGTGGAAGTCAACCGTGACGGCAAGGTGGTGTGGGAGGTTGAAAACCAGGGCGGGGTGCTGTCTGCTTCGCGGTTGGAGAACGGCAACACGCTCGTCTGCCGGCAGGCGAACAATATGGTCGTCGAACTGAACCGCCGCGGCGACGTGGTTTGGTCCAAAGGCGAATTGCGAAACCCCTACGACGCGCAGCGATTGCCTAACGGCAACACGCTGATCGTCGACTACAAGGGGGTGCAAGAAGTGGATGCCAAGGGAGAAGTCGTCTGGGAGCGGAAGGGAAACGGAGCCAGCCGCGTGCATCGGTATTAGAAATCAAATTACAGAGAACCGTTTAGCCGCTTCGCCGTAGGCAAGCGTAATAGAAATCGGAGAGTAACGTGACGCTCGAGAATTCAAGTTGGTGGCTGCACCTGCTGGGAGTCGACACCAAAGGCATTCCGCCAAATGCCGAGTTGGAAGTGATCTGGACGAACCTTCCGCAATCGTGGCAGTGGTACGTCGTGTTTGCCATCATCGCAATCGGCGGCTACGGCATCTTCTGGCTCTACCAGCGCGAGATCAACACCTGCCCAAGGTGGGCGAAGCTGGTTCTCGGAGGGCTGCGGACTTGCACGCTGCTGGTGCTGATCATCATCATCTTTGGCCCGGCGCTGGTGCATACCAAGCGGAACGAGTTAAAGCCTTCGATCTTTCTGGTTCGCGACGACTCGCATTCAATGCAGTTTAAGGATGCCTACCTGGCCGACGACATCGCCGGACGGGCGGCAACCGTGCTGAATAAGACAGTCGACGATGTGCGGTCGGAAAACCCCAACCGGGTCGAAGTACTCGACGCTTCGCTGTCAAAAGATGACTGGAAGTTTGTGGAGCAATTGCAGCGTCGGGGAAAACTTCACGTCGTTAATTTTTCCAACACGACCGACCTCGTCGACACCCGCCCGCCCCTATCGGATTTGCAGCGGCAAGCCGCGCAGCAAAGGAAAGAAGACCCAAGGGCGTTGATGGCATCGTTGGCCAATGCCCGCTGGTTGGCTGGCATCGCGGGCGCGTTAGTATTGGGAGCGGCCGTGTTCGGATTCGCCGCCTGGTACAACAGTTCGATCAGCGTCACGTGGACGCTGGGCATTATCGGTGCGGGTTGCGTTTTGGTGGCCGTGGTGATCGCCGGTTACAACGCGGTGAAAAACCCGGATATCGAGTTCGCCCAACTCTTCACCGGCATCGAAGCGGAAGGGCCGCGGCGAAACCCCGACGCGCCCGATCCGGCCGAATCGCTGGAATCCGTCCGCCCGCTGCCGTCGCTGCAAGCCGCCGGCCAAGGTTCCGATTTGCACAAGGCGTTGGTCGAAGCACTGCGCGAACGCCACACGGCCGCCGCGATCATTTTCACCGACGGGCAACACACATCGCGCGAGCACACCCGCGATCAGTTGATCGCATTGGCTTCGCAAGAGGAGAAGCCCGATGAGGACCGCGTACCGATTTTCTTCGTCGGACTTGGCGACCCGCACAAGCCTCGCAACTTGGCGGTCAGTGATGTCTACGCCGATCCGCAAGTCTTCCCGGAAGAGCCGTTCGAGGTTCGCGCGGTCGTTCGCGGGCAAGACATCGGCACGCGGCAAGTGCAAGTGGAATTGCTGGAGTACAAGCTTGACGCCGCGGGCGCTCCGGTTGGCGACCCGCGGGCGGTCGAGACGCGCACGGGCCAGGAGATTCCTGACACCGGCAAGCTTGATTTGATCTTCAAGGTCGACGCCGGCCAGCCGGGCATGTACGGGTATATCGTTCGCGTCGAGCAGATTGAGAACGAGTCGAATACCGAAGACAACCAGCCTTCCACGCCGACGGTGGTGAAAGTTTTGGACGATAAAGCGAAGGTGTTGCTCATCGCCGGAGCGCCGACGTGGGAGTACCGCATGGTGCAGCGACTGCTGACGCGGGAGGATTCGGTCGAACTTTCCTGCTGGCTGCAAACGCTCGACGAGAACCGCGCGCAGGAAGGCGACAAGGTCATCACGCAGTTGCCAGTCGATCGCAAGGGCCTCTTCGCCTACGACGTGGTGATGTTCATCGACCCCGATCCGGCTGAGTTCGACCCGCAGTGGATTGAACTGCTGAAGGACTTCGTCGGCGATCACGCCGGCGGGCTGATGTATATGGCCGGGCCGAAATTTTCTGGCCGGTTCCTGGGTGCCCCGCGCACGCGGATGATGCGCGACGTGCTGCCCGTCCGCTTGGGCGACGTCGGTGCGATGGAAGTGCAAAACTTGCTGGAAAGTAACACCCGCAGCTGGCCGTTGGGCATCGTCAGTTCGAACGTTGATCTACCGATCATGCGGTTCGAGTCGGACCCGATCGATTCGCTCAACCGTTGGAATTCGATGCCGGGCATCTACTGGAGTTTTCCGTCTGAAGGGGCCAAGCCGGCCGCCCGCGTGTTGATCGAGCACAGCGCTCCGGAGATGCGCAGCCTCAGCGGCAGCGGCTCTCGCCCGCTGTTGGTCGCCGGGCAATATGGCTCCGGGCGGACGATCTACATGGGTTTCAACGGCACGTGGCGTTGGCGGAAGGTCGGCCACAATGCCGAGTACTTCAAGCGGTTCTGGATTCAAACCACCCGTTACCTCATCGAAGGGCGTTCGCTGGAAGGCCGGCGGCGGGGTTACGTGGAGGCCGACAAGTC